>NZ_JBHLXE010000040.1:0-512 GCF_042432445.1 Thorsellia kenyensis
ACACACCCTCAGGTGCAACACCCTGTACAGTAGGTAAATTATCATCTGTTGTGCTGTTCGCTGTCAGTACTTTTTTACCATTCGGGCTTGTGCTTTCATTCACATCATCTATCACCTGCCAGCTGTCAGGAGACAGGGCCGATGGGGCAGGACGTGTATCAACATTTAAGATAAATGGTGGGGTTAATTCACTCTCATTCCCTGCTTTGTCGGTTACACTGAACTGAATATTATTTTCACCATCACCTAACTCAATAGACGGAGGTAATTCAAAACTCCAGTTACCATCAGCATCTACTTTAGGCACTACATCGTCCGGACCAAATGTCTGTTTTTGACCATTAACATACACGTTAACCGTACCATCTGGCTCACCTTGACCTGAGAAGCTTGGCTTATTATCATCAGTGTAGTCGCCGTTTTTAAGTGCACCTTGAACATCACCTTGATCATCACCTGCATTTTCATCAACTAGCGGAGTATTTGGTTTTGTGGTGTCTACAATCACAGGG
>NZ_JBHLXE010000041.1:0-513 GCF_042432445.1 Thorsellia kenyensis
ACACCTGATTTAGTCATTGGTGCCGCTTGGAAGTTATGCTCTCCACCCGCTAAGTTCGCTGCAGGTATGTAACTCCAAGTACCATCTTCATTCACCGGCACAACCGCCACTTCTTTACCATTGTCATAGATTTTAATGAACGCAATCTTACCACCCGCTGTCCCTTTAAATTCAGGCTGACGGTCATCTGTAGACTCACCACGTTTGACTGAACCTGTTTTCGGCCCAAAGTCATCGTATAAATCTAAGAATTGTTGGCTTAATGCCGGAGGCACTTCTGTCTCCACGGTAAAGCTTAGGCTGGTCTTATCACCTATCGTACCTACGTAATTCACTGGCGCGACACTGATGGTTTGTTTACCCTCAGTTAAGTCTTTAGCAAAGTTGTAAGTCCAGCTGTTGTTTACCACAGGCACACGACCGATTAGGTCATTACCTAAGTAAATCGCCACTTCAACCACACCATCTGGTGCACGACCTTCAATATCAGGACGTTTATCATCAGTGTAACCG
>NZ_JBHLXE010000042.1:0-513 GCF_042432445.1 Thorsellia kenyensis
ACACCTGATTTAGTCATTGGTGCCGCTTGGAAGTTATGCTCTCCACCCGCTAAGTTCGCTGCAGGTGTATAACTCCAAGTGCCATCTTCATTCACAGGCACAACCGCCAGTTCTTTACCATTGTCATAAATTTTAATGAACGCAATCTTACCACCCGCGGTCCCTTTAAATTCAGGCTGACGGTCATCTGTAGACTCACCACGTTTGACTGAACCTGTTTTCGGCCCAAAGTCATCGTATAAATCTAAGAATTGTTGGCTTAATGCCGGAGGCACTTCTGTCTCAACGGTAAAGCTTAGGCTGGTCTTATCACCTATCGTACCTACGTAATTCACTGGCGCGACACTGATGGTTTGTTTACCCTCAGTTAAGTCTTTAGCAAAGTTGTAAGTCCAGCTGTTGTTTACCACAGGTACACGACCGATTAGGTCATTACCTAAATAAATAGCCACTTCAACCACACCATCTGGTGCACGACCTTCAATATCAGGACGTTTATCATCAGTGTAACCG
>NZ_JBHLXE010000043.1:0-50615 GCF_042432445.1 Thorsellia kenyensis
ATTGCAACTGATGCGACGAATTCATTAGCAATAGGAAGTGGTGCAACAATTCTAACTGGAGGTGATCATTCCCTTGCATTAGGATCAGGAAGTCGTGTAGATGCTGAAGGTTCAATAGCGTTAGGTTCTGGCTCGGTAGTTGATCGAGATTATGTATTATCAGTGGGATCTGGTGTGGATGGTGATGCATTTAAAACCCGGATAATTGCAAATGTAGGTGCGGGTGTACAAGATAATGATGCTGTCAACTTAGGGCAACTGAATTCAGTTATCGATCAAAATAAAACACGCTATTACAGTGTTAACTCCTCAACTCAGCAAGGTAATTATAATAATGATGGTGCTACAGGACTAAATTCGATGGCTGCAGGTATAAACGCCAGTGCAATTGGAGAGAAAAGTGCTGCATTCGGCTTTGGTGCAACCAGTACAGGTATCGGTAGTTTAGCTTTAGGAACAGATTCTAAAGCAAATTTTAATAGTAGTGTTGCAATAGGAGCAGGTTCAATAGCAGATTTAGCCAATACGGTTTCAGTAGGATCAGTGAATAACACAAGACAAATTACCTATGTGACAGCAGGGACAGCTGATACGGATGCAGTTAATTATGCTCAATTGAAAAATTTAGAAGCCATTGTTAGTGGAATTACTAGTGGCGGTACAAACAATAATAGTTTTTTTGCTGCGTTAGGTGGCGCTGATGGTAATAATCCACAAGCTATCTCTGCTGGATTTGATTCAGTTGCAGCAGGCGCTGGCGCTGCAGCACAGCAACTTGGAAGTATAGCAATTGGGGCCGCATCATCCAGCTCAGGCGTGGGTTCAATTGCGATTGGATATAACACTGAATCCACTTCAAATGCAGTCGCATTGGGTAATGGTGCTAAGGCACAAGATAACAGTGTAGCTCTTGGATCAGGGTCCATAGCTGAAGCTGGGACAGTTTCAGTGGGTAGAGCAGGACAAGAACGAAAAATTACAAATGTAGCAAAAGGAACTCAAGATACTGATGCGGTCAATTTACGTCAACTCAATGAAGTGGATTCTAGAGTCAGCACAATTAATACGACAGTTAACACATTAGTCGACAAAAATAAATATGTTGCAGTCAATAGTAATGGTTCTGCTGCAAGTGCAACAATCCTAGGCAGCTTAGCCATAGGTGGAGGCGCTATAGCGAATGCAGGCAATTCGATTGCAATTGGTGAAAATTCTACTGCAACTGAAGCTAATACTGTAGCATTTGGCAGTGCAAATAATTTAAGGAGATTAACTTTTGTTGGTGACGCCTTAAATAACAATGATGCTGTTAATTTGGGGCAAGTGAGTCGCTTGCTTGCTGATGTATCAATGCACTATTTTAGCGTAAATTCTTCCCCCAATTTAGGTAACTTTGATAACAATGGCGCAATAGGAATTAATTCTATGGCACTAGGGGCTAATGCTACCAGTTCTGGTATGCTCGCTTTAGCTGTGGGTTTTGGTGCGCAAGCAACAGCGCCTAATAGTATCGCCATAGGTTCAGGTTCTATAGCTACTCAAGCAAATACTTTTTCAATAGGTTCTTCTGGAAATGAACGCCAAATTACTCATGTAG
The DNA here is from genome assembly GCF_042432445.1 of Thorsellia kenyensis. Lineage (NCBI taxonomy): Bacteria > Pseudomonadati > Pseudomonadota > Gammaproteobacteria > Enterobacterales > Thorselliaceae > Thorsellia > Thorsellia kenyensis. The sequence goes on from NZ_JBHLXE010000043.1 coordinate 1,598, forward strand.
CAAAAGGTACGGCTTTAACAGATGCAGTTAATGTGAGTCAGTTAAAGCTACTTGAAGACGAAATAAGTAAGATTACTTCTCAAGGCACTGGTAATAACAGTTTATTTGCCGCGAACCAAGCTGCAGACAATCAAAATACTCAAGCAACAGTTATTGGCGCTGAAGCCGTTGCAGCTGGTTCCAATGCATCAGCAAGTGGGGTCGGTGCAATTGCCATAGGTGGACAAGCTTCAAGTTCAGGTAATGGTTCACTTAGCATAGGATACAAAAGCGAAGCTCTAGGTAATGGAATCGCAGTAGGTCAAGACGCTTATGCAACGAATGATTCTTTGGCTTTAGGTCAAGGAGCTAATGCAGCTAATAACTCTGTTGCACTGGGTAAAAATTCTGTTGCTACAGAGGGAACAGTATCTGTTGGTAGTGCTGGAAATGAAAGGCGCATTACTAATGTAGCAGATGCAATTGACGATACAGATGCGATAAACAAAAAAACACTGACTTCATCAATAAATAATATTAAAACTGAAGTGATTGAGCAGTTGGAAAACTGCACTAATGGTTGTAATGTTGACTTAACTGATAAAAATGTCAAAACTAACTCCTCAAATTCAGTAGTGGCAAATGCATCAGGTACTAATACTGTCTCAATTGGCGGTGCATCCCTTGCATCCGGTACAGGATCTGTTGCGATTGGAGAAAATACGCGTGCTACAGGTACAAATTCTGTTGCTTTAGGGCAAGGCTCTATTGCTGACAGGTCAAATGTCGTGTCCATAGGCAGTAGTGGTAATGAGAGAATACTTTCTAATGTAGCAAGAGGCGAAAGGGCAACAGATGCTATTAATAAAGCACAATTTGATGAATTTAGATTTGAGACTAGCTCTGAATTTTCTCAATTAAGAGATGATTTGAATACTAAAACTGATAAGCTTGAGGCAGGAGTTGCAAGTGCGATGGCAATGGCAGGTATTCCTCAAGCATACAGACCTGATAGTGGTTCAATGGGTATTGCGGCTGGTGGCTATGGGGATAAATCTGCTTTAGCATTTGGCTTATCTAGTATCTCTAAAGATGGTGTGTGGAGCTTTAAAGTTCAAGGAAGCACAAATTCAGAAGGAGAATTTGGAGGTTCTTTGGGTGTAGGGTACCATTGGTAAGCCGTATTAAATTATCTACAGATATCATATAAGGAATCCTCATGGTCTCAAAGTTAAATGTAATTAAAAAAAGTACCCTATTTATCAGTGCTTCAATCTATTTACTGGGTTCAACAGTTGTTTATAGCCAAGATGAAAAAGAATCAACGCAGAAAACTGAGCAAACGCAAAATGCTTTGATGATGACTTATCCAATGAATACTTTGATGTTAGAATCTATTTTCGACCTGGTGCCTAGTGTTGCAAAACAGCGCGATGATGAAATGATGCAATTGCTTTGTAAATTGGCCAGAAAAGAGATTACTAAAGAAGAGTCATTAGCGTTACTCAGTGAGAAAGAAGGGTGGGCACCTAAAACCTTACCTAGCCCAGATCATGAATTTTACTTATGGGTATCAGATGACTTTGCATCACAGCAAACAGCTTGTGCTGCTTATATAGCAACCTCACTTTATACTGAACCAGATAACAAAGAATTTATTGTAAATGTTAAAGAAGACAATTCTATAGAAATCGATAATGCTAAATTTAATGAAGTAATGAAAATCCGATTAGCAATTGCAAAGAGTAATGCCCATACTTTCAATGCGATAGGAAATTTGATTAAACAGGCCGAAATATTATCTAAAGACAAGATAACATCAATCCCTGCAAAAGAAATCTATAAAGAAATTATTAAACAACAGTTTTCTCAAATAGCTCCTTACTATCTTTCACAAATAAAGCTATTTTATACTGAGCAAACAGCTGATCTAACCCTTGTATCATTGAATAGTTCTGATTACGCTATACAAAATAATAATGGAGAATATTTATCCTACCGAAATGGTGAATTAACTTATAGAGTGTTTGGCGTAGATTGGCTGGGTAATGGCAAAATAATGGGAACAGAACAATTTATCGGAGTAGCATACTATTAATATAGCTCTATCATTATTTTTGAAAAATTTAAAAATATTTTTATTAAGAAGGCATTAATTCTGATTGTCATAAATGTTTTTAAATTTAATAATCTCTCTTCTCTCTTTTTTTGATGGTTTGACTTTAGATAGCGGGCTTGGCGCTAGTTTTCTAGCTAATGCAAGTTTTTCACGCTTGGTTATACTTTCAGGTGTCTCAACATAAAGAGAGGAGGCTATTGTAGCTGAGCCTCTTATTTCAGATAATTCTTTTACAATGACCTCTTTTACATCAATGCCTTGTCTTAAGGTAATGTTATCACCGATGTCTATATTTTTACTTGGTTTAGCTCTCTGATTATTAACGTGAACCTTGCCGCCATCAATCATTTCTCTAGCAGTAGAACGAGATTTGTAAAACCTGGCGGCAAAAAGCCATTTATCTAACCGTACTGACATTAGAAAAGCTCTTGTGTTTGACCACTGGCTTCATCTTCAATTTCAGTTCCAAGCTCTTCTACAAAGTAGGTCGAAGGCTCTGTACCTTTGATGAAGTACTCTTTACGAGTCGGGCCACCATTACTGAGTTGTCCTGAATATTTGTCAATTGATAAGCTTATGATACCAGGAGGAGCAGGAAAGTTTTTTTCTTCAATGTTTTCTAGAGCAACTTTCATGTAGTGGTTCCAAGCCGGTTGCGCAGTCTTTGCACCTGCTTCTCCTCCAGATATTCCATCTGGATCGCCTGGCCATGCTGTACCGCTACCTAATGTCTTACGATTATCATCAAATCCTACCCACACACTCGTTACTATGTTGGCTCCATACCCTGAAAACCAAGCATCCTTCGAACTATTAGTAGTACCTGTTTTACCACCTATATCTTTTCTAGGAGCCAGTACTTTACCAGCCCTCCAACCAGTGCCATTCCAACCTGGTTCACCAAAGACATTCGAATTTAAAGCATCGCGCATTAAAAAGGCAACTTCTCCACTAATAACTCTTGGAGCATATCCACCAGATTGGTTTTCACTACTGATGAATTCAACTTCTTTTTCTTCATTCGATAAGATATTTTCGTTACCCTCAGATTGAGCCATGTCCTCGATTTCTTCATATGCAATCGCTGCAATTTTTTCAGATTCACCATAAATTGAAGGGATATTACATTCAGCGCAAGCTATTTTAGGTTTCGCTTCAAATACCATTTTATCCTCACCATCTATGACTCTTGTAATGAAATAAGGTTCAATTAAAAAACCGCCATTAGCAAAAACTGCATATCCTCTTGCAACTTGCATTGGGGTAAAAGAGGGACTTCCTAGTGACATGGCTTCTGTTCTATCAATATTTCCTTCAGGAAAACCAAATCTCTCCAAGAAATCAGCTGCAGCTTCTACACCTATTGCTCGAACTACCCGCACCATCACAACATTTTTAGAAAGGCCAAGAGCTTGCCTTAATCGCATAGGCCCTTCATAGACATTAGGGGAATTTTTAGGTGACCAACTTTTAAGTGAAGAAGGATTCCAGCTAGTAATTGGAGCATCATTAAATACGGTGGCTAAACTTAGGCCTTTATCCAGTGCTGCCGCATAGAAAAAAGGTTTTATATTTGAGCCGATTTGACGAAGTGCTTGGGTTGCTCGATTAAATTTACTTTGTTGAAAATCAAATCCACCAACAAGAGCTTGTACTTCCCCTGTATTACTATCTAGAGAAACTAAAGCGGAATTAACCTCAGGTTCTTGGGTCAACCAAAGCTCATCTTTGTAATATCTTACCCAGATTTGTTCACCTACATGAATAACATCGCTAACTCTTTTAGGTGAAGGGCCTTGAGATCGTTCATTGATATATTTTCTAGCCCACTTAACACCTTTGTGAGACAAAATTTTCCTAGAGCCATCACTGAATAATAGAGTAGCAGTGTTTTCCTCTTTATTGATATCCATAACTGCCGCGGGAATAAAATCTGCAAGTGGTACAACTGTTTTTAGATAGTCAGTAATTGCATTTTCCTCAGGGGTTCCTTCTTGGTGGTCCCAGATAAGTGCAACAGCACCGCGATATCCATGTCTCATATCATAAGATAGAATATTATTACGAAGGGCTTGTTCTCCAGCTAACTGTAATTTTTTCGTGATGGTGGTGTAAACTTTAAATCCACCAGTATAAGCATCTTCTCCATAACGACGATACATCTCTTGTCTCACTGCTTCAGTTATATAAGGTGAAGAAAAGGCTACTTTAGCTTGGTGATATTTTGCATTGATTGGCTCATTTCTAGCTTGGTTATATTCATCAATTGTGATGAAATTTTCTTCGAGCATACGTCTAAGTACAATATTTCTTCTATCGGTAGCACGTGCTACAGAATTAATTGGATTATAGTCAGAAGGGGCTTTAGGTAAGCCTGCAAGAAGTGCCATTTCTGCAAGTGTTAGTTCGTTTAAAGATTTTCCAAAATAAGTATACGCAGCAGCTCCTATACCATAAGAGCGCTGTCCCATAAATATCGTGTTTAGGTAGAGGGCTAATATTTCTTGTTTATTTAAGTTTTTTTCAATATCAAAAGCTAAAAAAACTTCTTTAATTTTTCTTTCAATTGAGCGTTCGTTACCAATTTCAGTTATATTTCTAGCTAGTTGCTGGGTAATCGTACTAGCTCCTTGCGAAGTGCTGCCTGAACTTGCCGCGACAAAGATAGCTCTTAATATACCAATTGGATCTATACCCTGATGCTCATAATATCTAGTGTCTTCAATTGCAATAAAAGCATTAATTAATTGTTCTGGTATGTTTTCAAAAAGTACAGGATTTCTCCTTTTTTCACCAAATTCGGCCATCAGTTCGCCCTCTGCACTATAAATGCGCATAGGTTCTTGCAAACGAACAGACTTTAAATCAGCAACAGTAGGTAATTGAGGTTTGACATAGTCATACAGCCCCACAAAAGAAATAATTCCAAGGGTAAATAATGCAATAGTTAAAAAGAGAACAAACTGTATTAAACGCACTCAAAAGTCTCCAATCATTTATTTTTATGAATTAATAAAATATTGCTATAGTATAAATCAATTACAAAGAATATAGGCAATTTTTAGTCATCAATAAAGCATTTAACTACATTTTTTTTGCATTTAGTCGATAAGTTTTGATTAAAGAAATAAATCATATAAAAAAAATGAGAAATTATGGTAGATTTACACCATATCAGTGACAAATTTTATCTATTAACGTATAATTTTCAATTATGGCTAAGAAAAAAACAAACAAACCCGGCTCTAACACAATTGCTTTAAATCGCAGTGTTAGGCATGATTTCTTTATTGAAGAAGAATTTGAAGCAGGTCTATCTCTTTTAGGATGGGAAGTAAAATCTTTGCGCGCAGGTAAAGCGAATATCAGTGATAGTTACGTGGTATTCAATAAAGGTGAGGCCTTTTTATTTGGGGCCAGTTTTCAACCTTTACTCGCTGCCTCTACGCATACAATTTGCGATCCAATAAGAACGCGCAAGCTTCTTTTAAATGAAAAAGAGATAGCCAAAATATTTGGTAAAGTTAGCCGAGATGGTTATACTGCTGTTGCAATATCACTTTATTGGAAAGGTCCATGGGCAAAGGTTAAAGTAGGCATTGCTAAAGGTAAAAAAGCCCATGATAAGCGTGAAGATGTTAAAGGTCGTGAGTGGAAAATTGATAAAGAAAGGATAATGAAAAATAAAGCTAAGGCTTGATGTTTGATTTTTTAATAATTTATTCATTCATATCTATTTGTATCATTTTTTATTACTATTGGCGCTTGTGTATTATTTTAAATTGTATCTTTTCGTAATATTGATTGCTTTCTTTGGTAATTATAGTGATAATATCAACTATCTGGGGTAGATATGGATTCGACAGGATCAGCGCGGCCCTAGGTGCATGCCGAGGTGCGGTTGGCCTCGTAAAAAAGCCGCAAAAAAATAGTCGCAAACGACGAAAACTACGCTTTAGCAGCTTAATAACCTGCGTAAAGCCTTCTCTCCCTAGCCTCCGCTCTTAGGACGGGGATAAAGAGGAGTCACCCTAAAAGAGATCGCGTGGATGCTTTGCTTGGAGCTGAAGCGTTAAAACTAATCAAGCTAGTCTATTAATGGCGTGTTTGTCCGCAGTTAGTAGGTGAATGTAAAGACAAACTAAGCATGTAGTACCGAAGGCTTAGGGGTCCTGGACGGGGGTTCAAATCCCCCCTACTCCACCAATCTTTTTAAAACACAAAGTTTAATGTGTAGTCATTAACTCCCTGAAACCCTTATTGTATAATAACTTTAAGGGTTTTTTTATTCCTCAAGCATTTTATAAATTTTCTTTGCGATGTTTTTGTTAAGCGTACCTAATGGCATATAATTGAATATGAAATAATTCATATGCATTACCCTATAGCGACAGTTGAATGCTTATGTGGTAAAAATTCTATATTTTAAATAAACAAAGAATAGATAAAAATGTACGAGGGTCAAAGCAACATTGTTTATCATTTAAACTTAACTCGATAATTTTTATCATAGCTCAATTTAAATAATTAAAGTGAGCTATGATAAACCCAAAATACTTAGGCACTTGATTATTTAATAACAGAGAAGATCAGCCAAGCGGTATAAGCAATGTAAGAAGCCAAAAGTATCCCTCCTTCTAATCGAGTGATTTGGCCTTGACGATTTTTAAAGCCATAGCAAAAGATAAATAGTGAAGCAGTTAAAGCAAGCATGACTGCCATATCTCTTGACAGGACTTCAGCATCAATCGAAAATGGTTTTACAAGCCCCGCAATACCCACTACCGCTAATGTATTGAATAGGTTTGATCCTAAAATATTTCCTAGAGCAATATCATGCTCACCCTTTTTAGCCGCTATGACCGATGACGCTAATTCAGGTAGAGATGTACCTACAGCAACAATAGTAAGACCAATAATCATGTCACTGATCTTAAAATGGTGAGCGATTTCAACAGCACCCCATACTAAAAATCTTGAACTCACTATTAAGAGTGTTAGACCTAGCATAAGCCAAAAAATTGCGGCTTTAAGTGACATAGACCCGTTGCTTATGTTATCTAATGTCGATTGTTCTGTATTATTTTTATCTTTTATTCCTTGGTAAATTGACCAGCTTATCAATAATATAAAGACTATAATCAATATAAATGCATCTATTCTCGATAAAGTTAAATCAATTAAAAGAGCAAAACTAAGTAACGTAATTGCCAGTAAAACAGGAAGCTCTTTTTTAAGAATTGATGAATGGACGAGAATAGGGCTGATAAGAGCCGTGACCCCAAGAATAAGCGCAATATTGACAATATTAGAACCATAAGCATTACCAATAGCAATACCAGGACTACCTTCTAAGGCTGCGAGTAAAGATACCACCATTTCTGGTGCAGATGTCCCAAATCCTACAATAATCATGCCAATCAAAATAGGAGGCATACCAAAATATCTTGCAGTTGCTGATGCGCCTTCGACAAATTTGTCAGCACTCCAAACTAAGACAAACAGACCTAATACCACTGCACCTATCGCTAGTAACATGACGAGTACTCCGTTAAATAAATTAAAAATAACCTGCAAAAACTGAGGGGAGGAATACCATTTTAACCATCTAATAGTACCAAATCGATTAAATATTCAGTACCATAAAATATCCGTGAGACGGTTAACTTTTTGCTAAAAATAGTTATAAAAAAACGCAGACAAAGTCTGCGTTAAAAGAGTAATACAAGATTAAAAAATTTTAATTACATTTCGCTTTCAGCGGTTTTTAAACCAGTAACTTGAATTTCAACACGACGATCTGGACCTAAGCACTCAATTAATGCTGAACGTGGTGAAACGTTATCACATTGGCTACCAGTAACTGGATTTTGAGCACCCATACCACGCGCTTCAATTAAGTTGGCTGGAACGCCTAAACCGATTAATTCATTAACAACTGATTGAGCACGACGCTCAGATAGTGCTTGGTTAGCTTGAGCTGAACCAATACGATCTGTGAAACCAATAACTACTGCTTTACCTTCATCCGGATCGATGCGTTGTAATTCAGAGAAAAGTTGTTTTAATGCTTCACGGCCTTCTGCTTTAAGTTCAGATTTACCAAAAGCAAAAAGAACATCTGAACGCAAGTTAAATTTCTTGGTTTCAGGAACAGGAGTTAACGTTGGAGCAACTACTGGAGCAGGTGCACCTTGACCAAAGCGGTAAGATAAACCAACACTTAGCATGCCATTATCAGGTTTCATGCCAATATCACGGCTCTTACCAAGGTTAGGCACATATTGATAATCTAAACGTGTTGCTACAGAAGGAGATAATGCATATTCAACACCTGCTGCGAATACTGGAGAAACGCCTGTTGAGTTATATCTTCCAACAAGCTTAGGATCTCTGCCCTGAGCAACATCTGTTACTCTGTTACTTGATCTCCAACCATATACACCTAGGCGTGTATACACATCAAAATCATGTACTACTTCATAAGAGAATTTACCTGTGGCATATAGGCCTTGACCTGTATATTTTCCAGTATATTCATCTTTTAAAGAATAATTAGCACGACCTAACCAGTCATAACCTACTTCAACCCCGATATTAGGAGTGAATTGGTAACCACCAAATGCGCCTGCACCTAAATGGTTACGGCTGAAATTGTTTTCACCTGCATCAGTAAAGTCAAGATCAAAGTAGTGAGACCATCCGGCTTTTGCACCAATATATGGCGTGTTAGGATCTGGGGCTGCGATTACAGTAGTAGTTAGACCAGCTAATAAAATAGCTGCACTAATTTTAGTTAATTTCATAAAAACTCCTTTAACAAGAATAAGTTTATTTTTTTATAAAAACGAAGAATTATCTAAATAAGTATAAACCGTATAGGTATGCTATGGAAGTTTTTTTTTACTCCATCGCTATTTTAATCTATAAGTCGAGCAATTATAGATTATTTTTCCTACTGTTAATACAATATTTACATTTTTGAATGTTTTAGGCTTAATTAACCGCCTCGTTTCTCACTATCTAGATCTTGAACTACTCACTAAAAAAAAGTCTCGCATTATAAAATAGTCTCATCCAAGGACTATCTTCCATCCAATCATTAGGATGCCAGCTATGTGTTATCGTCCTAAATACCCGCTCAGGGTGAGGCATCATTATGGTTGCTCGTCCGTCTAGGCTAGTCACCCCGGTAATACCAAGATCAGAACCGTTTGGATTCGCAGGATAGTTTTCAGTCGGTTGACCATAATTATCAGTAAATTGCATAATGATTTGTTTATTGTCTTTTAATTGCACTAAATCTCCTGCTTTACGCCATTCTACACGTCCCTCACCATGAGATACTACAATAGGTACTAAAGATGCGCTCATAGATTTAAATAGAGGGGATGTTGATTCATTTATTTTTACTAGGCTAAATCTTGCTTCAAAACGTTCTGATTTGTTCTGTATGAATCTAGGCCAGTTCTCTGCACCAGGGATAATTTCATATAAATTGGACATCATCTGGCAGCCATTACAAACCCCAAGTGATAAGGTATTGGGATTAGCAAAAAAATCAGAGAACGAATTTCGAAGTGTTTCGTTAAAAAGTATGGTTTTAGCCCATCCTTCACCCGCACCAAGTACGTCTCCATAAGAAAACCCACCACAGGCAACTAAGGCATTGAAATCTTTTAAATTACGCCTATTAGCTAATAAATCACTCATATGTACGTCAGTTGCATCAAAACCCGCTCGATTAAATGCAGCAGCCATTTCGACATGTGAATTAACACCTTGCTCTCTTAATATAGCAATTTTAGGCCTGGCATTTAGGTTGATCATTGTCGAGCGAAGTGGATTTTCATTTACATTAAATGTTAAACGAGCTTGAAGACCTGGATTCTCTATATCAGCTTTAAGCCGATGCTCGCTATCAGCACATTCAGGATTGTCTCTTAAACGTTGCATCTGCCAAGTAGTTTCAGCCCAAGTCATCCTTAGCTCAGTCCTGCTAGAACTAAATAGTATTTGCTCATTAAGTGAAATCGTAATTTCATCCTTGAGGGTGAGTGACGCAATTTCATGAAGTAAAGAATCAATATTGAATTGCTTAGCAAGTTGCTTTATTGAATCTAAATCATTTGATTTAATTTGAATCACGGCGCCAAGTTCTTCATTGAATAGGGCGCTAATTGCTTCTGATTTAAGGCTATCTAGCTTGATGTTAAGACCGACATTTCCAGCAAACGCCATTTCTAATAAAGTGACTAATACCCCACCATCACTTCTATCATGGTAAGCTAACAGTTTATCTTCTTTAACGAGTGATTGAATAAAGTCAAAAAAAGCTTTGAGTTTTTTAGCATCAACCACATCCGCAGGTTTATCGCCTAACTGGTTAAAGACTTGGCCCAGAGAAGAAGCTCCTAAACGGTTTTGTCCTTCACCTAAGTCAATTAGAAGTAAATGAGTATCTGTTGAGTTGTTGAGCTCAGGAGTGATGGTTTTACGTACATCTTCTACTCTTGAGAATGCACTGATAACTAAGGATAATGGTGATTTGACTGTATGATCGTTACCTTTTTCATCTGTCCAACGCGTTTGCATTGACATCGAATCTTTACCTACAGGTATGGTAAGTCCAAGTGCAGGGCATAAATCCATACCAACGGCTTTGACCGCTTCATACAACCGAGCATCCTCTTGAGCATCTCCTGTAGATGCCATCCAGTTAGCTGACAGTTTAATGCGCTTAATATCGCCGATGTAAGTTGCAGCAATATTTGTAATAGCTTCACCTACGGCCATTTTAGCTGAAGCTTTTGCATCTAGTAGGGCAATAGGCGCTCTTTCACCCATCGACATAGCTTCACCATGGTAAGTATTAAATCCACTGACCGTAACAGCACAATCCGCCACCGGGATCTGCCAAGGCCCAACCATTTGATCACGTACTACCATACCTGTTACGCTTCGGTCGCCAATGGTAATTAAAAAAGTTTTTTCGCTAACAGCAGGAAGACGTAATACGCGCTCTATGGCATCTTTGAGATCTATTTCCTTAGTATCGATAGCTGGACTCACAATATTTTGAGATACTCCTTTTTTCTCCATTTTGGGAGTTTTACCTAATAAAGCACTGAGCGGTAAATCAATTGGATGCGGTGTTTTATCATCCTGTGAAAAAATTTCATCAGTTAATTTGAGATGTTTTTCTTTCGTTGCTTCCCCTATTACAGCAAAAGGCGCCCTCTCTCTTTGGCAAATCGCTTCAAAAATCGGGAATGCTTTTTCACTTACTGACAGAACATAACGCTCTTGAGATTCATTACACCATATTTCTAGTGGACTCATGCCAGCTTCATCAACCAAAATACGGCGAAGCTCAAATAACCCACCTCTATCCCCATCACTGACAAGTTCAGGCATCGCATTAGATAATCCACCCGCCCCAACATCATGGATAAATTGAATTGGGTTACTGTCTCCTAATTGCCAGCAAGCATCAATGACTTCTTGGCAACGACGTTCCATTTCCGCATTATCCCGCTGTACTGAAGCAAAGTCTAACTGTGCTGCAGATTCTCCAGAGGCTACAGATGAAGCCGCACCGCCACCTAGGCCGATATTCATAGCAGGTCCACCAAGAACAATCAGCTTCGCTCCAACAGTGATTTCACCTTTTTGTACGTGATCTCTTTTGATGTTACCTATGCCACCGGCAAGCATAATTGGCTTATGATACCCTCTTTTCTCTTCCCCAGCAGAGGTTACGATATTTTCTTCAAATGTACGAAAATAACCATTAAGGGCAGGTCTACCAAATTCATTGTTAAATGCCGCAGCCCCTAGTGGGCCTGTTGTCATAATTTCTAATGCAGAACATATTCTATCAGGCTTTCCTAAATCAGTTTCCCAAGGCTGTGTAAAACCAGGTATTTTCAAGTTTGAAACTGAAAAACCAACTAATCCTGCTTTAGGTTTAGCACCACGACCAGTGGCACCTTCGTCACGAATTTCACCACCCGCGCCAGTCGCCGCACCAGGCCAAGGCGAGATGGCTGTTGGGTGATTGTGAGTTTCTACTTTCATTAAAATGTCAGTTTGTTCAGTTTGATATTGGTAAGTTTTGGACTTAGGATCCGGATAAAAGCGTTCAATCAAAGAACCCTCCATAACTGCTGCATTATCTTTATAAGCTGACAATACAAATTCCGGATTTTGCTCAAAGGTATTTTTTATCATACTAAAGAGAGATTTCTCTTGCGCTACGCCATCAATATTCCAGTGTGCATTAAATATTTTATGGCGGCAGTGTTCTGAGTTTGCTTGGGCAAACATATACAGTTCAACATCGGTAGGGTTTCTTTTGAGGTTCTCTTTAAAAGTAGTTTCAAGATAATCGATTTCATCTTCTGTAAGTGCAAGACCTAATTCTTTGTTGGCTACATGAAGGGCATTAATACCTTCTTCTAAAAGTTTTATAACCGTTAATGGTTTAGGATCTTTGTCATTAATCAGTTGACTAGCCTCTTTATTATCAAAAATGACATTTTCTGTCATTTTATCATGCAGAAAATCAATTAAATCATTTTGTTCAGTAGTATCTAGTGGCCGGCTTGTGTGAAAAGTATATTCAATCCCACGCTCTACACGACGTATATTTTCCAGACCTGTATTATGGGTAATATCAGTTGCTTTAGATGCCCAAGGGGAAATAGTCCCTAATCTTGGAATGACTGTAAAGCTAAACTCCACACTCGGAAGAATTTTTTCTCGTTGCTTTGGGCCATATTTTAATAATGTATTGATTAAATCAATATGCTTGTCTGTAAGCGGCGCATCATTGTGAGTAAAAACAAAATGAGTAAATATAGACTTCATTGCAACGACAGGGATTTTTCTTTGTGCAAAAAACTCAATAAACTGATTGATTTTAGCTAACGAATGGGCGTTGGGACCTGAAAAAATATGCATCATAATAATATCTCAATATATAGATGTTAAAAAGATAGATTTGTTTAAATTATCATTAAATGGCATTGTTTAATGCGTTTTTTTGTGCTTGAAATAGTTCTAGTAGCCCTTTCTTTCCAGTGTCTAAAAGGCAATTGAGTTCATCAAGATTAAAAGGAGCCCCTTCAGCAGTTCCTTGAATTTCTATTATTCCCCCATCATCAGTCATTACCAGATTCATGTCTGTGTCGGCGACTGAATCTTCACTATACTCTAAGTCTAAAAGCACTTGTTGATTGATAATACCAATTGAAACAGCTGCAACCATAGATTTTAAAGGTATTGATTTTATTTTTTTATTGTTTAACAAATAGGACATAGCGTCGTGAAGAGCCACGGCAGCACCTGTGATAGAGGCCGTCCTGGTTCCACCATCAGCTTGTATAACATCACAATCTAGAGTGATGGTATATTCCCCAAGTTTTTGTAAATCAACCATTGCACGTAGCGAGCGCGCAATTAAGCGTTGAATTTCCAATGTCCTGCCACCCTGTTTTCCTTTAGATGCTTCTCTTGGATTTCTTGTATTGGTTGCTCTTGGTAGCATGGAATACTCCGCTGTTACCCAGCCCTTACCTTGGCCTTTTAAAAAACGAGGTACGCCTTCTTCAACGCTTGCAGTACATAACACTTTGGTGTCGCCAAATTCTATTAAAACAGAACCTTCAGCGTGTTTAGTATAGTTTCTAGTAATTTTTACGGGACGAATTTGGTCATTTGCTCGTTGATTTGGGCGCATCAGTACTCCTAAAAGACATATGTTAAATTAAATTTTGTGTAAACAGTTTTAGTTTAAGGATTTCTAAATGTTTTACAAGGGATAAGTGAATAATGATAGTGTTTGTTATATATTAAGGATATATCCTGTTAGTGTCATGACTTCTTTGAAAATGAAATATCATTTTTGGGAAAATTTTTTATCACAAACTACGTTTTTCCCAATAACACTATTTAAGATATAAAAAAACCGAGCTTAGCTCGGTTTTTTTATATGAAAATTAGTCGTCTATATATTCATCATTTAGTTCAACTTGTGGTTTTCCACCAGATAAAGTATGGAAACGTTTAGGTTGACGGGTTTTTTGAATATATTTCATCCAAACTTTCTCAATATCAGTAACAGCAGCTTGCTTACCTTCACAGACTGCTACAAATTGTTTCTCTTCTGTAGTTTCAGGCTTTCTTGAACCTGATTCTAACTCTAAAAGAGCATTACCATATTTTTCAAGTAATTGCGCTTCTTTGATGGTGTAATCCCCATGTCTAGACAAACCACGCGGATAATTTTTATTATCAGTGAAACGACGAGGTGATGTAAAGCTATCCGCCATCTCTCATATTCTCCAAAATTGAATATTATAGGCTCTGGGGAATAAATATTCCCCAGCATTAGTTAATAATTATTCATCAGGTTGGTCATCAGAAACCATACCAGTCAGAAGTTCAGCAAGATTAGCAGTCGCTTCTTCTTGGGTTACCTGATGTTGGGTATCATCGTGAAGAAAGGTATTTTCTTGACGACGCTTAGCTCTCTCTTGATGATAAGAGTAGCCAGTTCCTGCGGGAATCAAGCGACCTACGATAACGTTCTCTTTTAACCCTCGTAATTCATCGCGTTTACCAGATACTGACGCTTCAGTTAATACACGCGTAGTTTCTTGGAATGACGCTGCTGAAATAAATGATTCAGTAGCAAGAGAAGCTTTTGTGATCCCTAATAATTCACGTTCATATTTAGCAGGGATTTTACCGTCATTTTCTAGCTGTCTATTAGCCACTTTCAAACGAGAGTATTCAACTTGCTCACCTTCTAAGAATGTACTACTGCCTGAATCAGTGACTGTAGCCTTTCTTAACATCTGGCGTACAATGACCTCAATATGTTTATCATTGATTTTTACACCTTGTAAGCGATAAACTTCTTGAACTTCATTGGTAATATATTTTGTCACTTCATCAACACCACGAAGTCTTAAAATATCATGTGGTGCAGCAGGGCCATCAGCAACAACGTCACCACGCTCAACAACCTCACCTTCAAACACATCAAGTTGACGCCATTTATGAATCATTTCTTCATAAGCTTCACCACCATCTAGTGGAGTGATAACAAGGCGACGTTTACCTTTAGTTTCTTTGCCAAATGAAACAACACCTGTGATTTCAGCAAGTATTGCAGGCTCTTTAGGGCGACGTGCTTCAAATAGATCTGCAACCCGAGGTAGACCTCCTGTTATATCACGGGTACCAACTGATTCTTGTGGAACACGCGCTAAAATATCACCAATACCAACTTTTACATTGTCCTCTAGTTGGACAATCGCTTTACCTGGTAATACATAGATTGCAGGCATATTAATATCGGTTAAGATAATATCGTTGCCTTCTGCATCTACGATTTTGATGCTTGGACGAAGATCTTTTGCTGAACTTTGACGTTCGGCACTATCTAGAACAACCAATGATGATAATCCTGTAATTTCATCAGTTTGACGTGTTACTGTTTGACCATCATTCATATCAGTGAAACGCAAGAAACCATCCGCTTCAGCGATAATCGGGTTAGTATGTGGATCCCAATTTGCTACGACTTCACCAGAAGAAACCTCTGCACCATCAGCTTTTTCCATCAAAGAACCATAAGGGAGTTTATAGTTTTCTTTAGTACGACCAAATTCATCTATAAGCCTTAGTTGAGCATTCCTTGAAGTAATTACGAAACGACCATCTGCTCTTTTTACTGATTTAGCATCAATGAGACGTAGATTACCACGGTTTTTAACCTGGATACTAGATTCAGCAGCCGCACGAGAAGCGGCACCACCAATGTGGAATGTACGCATTGTTAACTGTGTACCTGGCTCTCCAATTGATTGAGCAGCAATTACACCAACCGCTTCACCGTTATTGATTAAGTGTCCGCGTGCTAAATCACGTCCATAACAGTGTGCACATACACCAAAGTCAGTTTCACACATAACTACTGTACGTACTTTAACCGCATCTACAGAGTTTTCCTCTAAGATGTCACACCATGCTTCATCTAACAGTGTATTACGAGGTACTAAAACTTCAGAAGTACCAGGTTTTAAAACGATATCAGCAGTGACACGACCTAGAACACGATCACGTAGGGGCTCTTTAACATCACCACCGTCGATCACAGGTTCCATGATAATACCGCCTAAAGTTCCACAATCATCTTCAGTTACAACTAAATCCTGAGCTACGTCTACTAAACGACGAGTTAGGTAACCTGAGTTAGCTGTTTTTAATGCTGTATCGGCAAGTCCTTTACGTGCACCATGGGTTGATATAAAGTACTGAAGTACGTTAAGACCTTCACGGAAGTTTGCTGTGATAGGAGTTTCAATGATTGAACCATCTGGCTTAGCCATGAGACCACGCATCCCTGCAAGCTGACGAATCTGAGCTGCAGAACCCCTTGCACCTGAGTCTGCCATCATATAGATATTGTTAAAAGAGACCTGCTCCTCTTCTTTACCTTCACGATTTAGAACACTTTCGGTTGAAAGGTTTTCCATCATTGCCTTCGCAACACGCTCATTTGCAGCTGCCCAAATATCAATGACTTTGTTATAACGTTCACCTGCAGTAACAAGACCAGATTGGAATTGTTCTTGAATCTCAGCCACTTCAATTTCAGCTTCATCGATAATAGCAACTTTCTTCTCAGGGATCACCATATCATCAATACCAACTGAAACACCTGATACAGTCGCATAGCTAAAACCTGTATACATTATCTGATCAGCAAAAATAACAGTATCTTTGAGACCTAAAATACGGTAACACGCATTGAGCATTTTTGATATGGCTTTTTTACCCAGAGGTTCATTAACCAATGAATAAGGTAAACCTTTAGGTACGATTTGCCATAAAATAGCACGGCCAATTGTTGTATCAACAATGCTTGTTGAAGGCATGTTTTGGCCATCTTCTGTTCTTGTATATTCAGTTATTCTAACTTTTACACGAGCATGTAATTCAGCAATACCTTGGCGATAGAGTTTTTCCGCTTCTTTTTCGCTGCTTAAAACCATGCCTTCACCTTGGGCATTCACTTTATCACGAGTCATGTAATAGATACCCAATACAACGTCTTGTGACGGAACAATAATAGGTTCACCATTTGCAGGTGATAAGATATTATTTGTTGACATCATCAGTGCACGTGCTTCTAACTGAGCCTCAAGCGTCAATGGCACGTGAACAGCCATTTGGTCACCATCAAAGTCAGCATTGTATGCCGCACATACTAGTGGATGTAGTTGAATTGCTTTACCTTCAATTAGAATAGGTTCAAAGGCTTGTATACCTAATCTATGAAGTGTTGGTGCACGGTTTAATAAAACTGGGTGTTCACGGATAACTTCATCTAGGATATCCCATACAACTGCTTCTTCACGCTCTACCATTTTTTTAGCAGCTTTAATCGTTGCAGCTAAACCACGAAGTTCCAATTTACCATAGATAAATGGTTTAAATAGCTCAAGAGCCATTTTTTTAGGTAGACCACATTGATGAAGACGTAAATAAGGACCAACCGTAATAACCGAACGTCCTGAGTAGTCAACACGTTTACCTAGTAGATTTTGACGGAAACGACCTTGTTTCCCTTTAATCATATCCGCAAGAGATTTTAATGGGCGTTTATTCGAACCTGTAATTGCACGACCGCGACGACCGTTGTCTAAAAGCGCATCAACAGACTCTTGAAGCATACGTTTTTCATTTCTCACAATGATGTCTGGTGCTGAAAGATCTAAAAGTCTTTTTAAGCGGTTATTACGATTGATAACACGGCGATATAAATCATTCAAATCAGATGTCGCAAAACGTCCACCATCTAACGGAACAAGAGGGCGTAGCTCAGGTGGTAAAACAGGTAAAACAGTTAACACCATCCATTCTGGGTTATTTCCAGAAGCAATAAATGCATCGACCAGCTTAATACGCTTAGTTAATTTTTTACGTTTAGTTTCAGAATTAGTTTGCTCTAATTCTTCGTGCATCATTTCACATTCTTTTTGTAAATCTAGGCCTTTTAATAGAGCTTGGATACCTTCAGCACCCATTTTCGCGTCAAACTCATCACCATGCTCTTCAAGAGCATCAAGGTATTGTTCCTCTGTTAAAATTTGACGACGTTCTAATGAAGTTAAGCCTGGTTCTACAACAACATATGATTCAAAGTAAAGTACTCTTTCAATATCACGAAGTGGCATATCTAATAATAAGCCAATTCGAGAAGGCAGTGATTTTAAATACCAGATGTGTGCAGCAGGGGAAGCCAATTCAATATGACCCATGCGCTCACGACGCACTTTAGTTTGTGTTACTTCAACACCACAACGCTCACAGATAACCCCTCTGTGTTTCAAGCGTTTATATTTTCCACAAAGACATTCATAGTCTTTAACTGGTCCAAAAATACGCGCACAAAAGAGTCCATCGCGTTCAGGTTTGAACGTACGGTAGTTAATAGTTTCTGGTTTTTTTACTTCACCAAAAGACCATGAACGAATGGTATCAGGTGAGGCTAACGAGATTTTTATCGCGTTAAACTCTTCGCCTTTGGTTTGTGCTTTTATAAATTTTAATAAGTCTTTCACAGTTAGCTCCTGCGTATTTAGAGAAGCGTCCTTTTAATGATAAAAATTAAAAGGACTGATATCATTAAATGTTAATCAATTTGCTTCGATTACGGTCAATCCACTTTTGCCTATTATATTATAAGATGATTAATCATCTTCTAACTCAATATTAATACCAAGCGAACGGATCTCTTTTAACAGTACATTAAATGATTCCGGAATCGCAGGTTCCATACGATGATCACCATCAACAATGTTTTTATACATTTTCGTACGGCCATTAACATCATCTGACTTAACAGTAAGCATTTCTTGAAGTGTATAAGATGCACCGTATGCTTCAAGAGCCCACACTTCCATCTCACCAAAGCGTTGGCCACCAAACTGTGCTTTACCGCCCAGAGGTTGTTGAGTAACAAGACTATAAGAACCTGTTGAACGCGCATGCATTTTATCATCCACTAAGTGATTTAGTTTCAGCATATACATGTAACCTACAGTTACCGGACGCTCAAATGCTTGTCCTGTGCGTCCATCATAAAGTGTTATTTGACCAGAGGTTGGGATATCACCGAGTTTAAGTAACTCTTTGATTTCTGTTTCTCTTGCACCATCAAATACAGGTGTTGCGATAGGCATACCATTTCTTAGATTTTGTGCAAGCGTCATAACTTCTTCATCGCTGAAGGTATTCAAGTCTACTTTTTGATCAGTATCTTCACTTAAATCATAAGCACGTTGAATAAATTCTCTGATTCTAGCAATTTCTTCCTGCTGCTTAAGCATTGTATTGATTTTGTCACCAATACCTTTCGCTGCCATACCCAGGTGAGTTTCTAAGATCTGACCTATGTTCATACGAGAAGGTACACCTAGTGGATTTAAAACGATATCAACAGGTTGTCCTTTTTCGTCATAAGGCATATCTTCAACCGGATTTATCTTAGAGATAACCCCTTTATTACCATGTCGACCAGCCATTTTATCACCAGGTTGAATTTGGCGCTTAACTGCTAGGTAAACTTTAATTTTGATAAGTTCACCAGGCTTAAGATCAGCACCCTGAGTGATTTTACGACGTTTTTCATCAAGGCGTTTTTCAAATTCATCTTTCAATTCGTCAAATTGCTCAGCAAGTTGTTCTAATTGCTCTTGTTTGGAATCATCTTTTAGACCAATTTCCAACCATTTTTCACGTGGTAAAGCATCTAAGTCTGACTCTTTCACACCTGCACTTAATAGTAGAGTGCGCACGCGGATGAATAAAGAAGCAGCCAAAATTTTGTGTTCATCAGTTAAATCTTTCTTAACTTGTTTTAACTGCATCTCTTCTATTTCATTCGCGCGTTTGTTTTTGATGACGCCATCTCTGGTTAAAATTTGGACATCGATAATGGTTCCTGAAACTCCATTAGGAACACGTAAAGATGAATCTTTAACATCAGAAGCTTTTTCTCCAAAAATCGCACGAAGTAGTCTTTCCTCAGGAGTAAGTTGAGTTTCTCCTTTAGGTGTAACTTTACCTACAAGGATATCTCCGCCTTTAACTTCCGCTCCTACGAATACAATTCCAGACTCATCTAATTTAGACAGGGCAGATTCACCGACATTAGGGATATCAGCGGTAACCTCTTCAGGTCCAAGCTTAGTATCACGAGAGATACACTCTAATTCTTGAATATGAATGGTTGTAAAACGATCTTCTTGGACAACTCTTTCTGAAACTAAGATTGAATCTTCGAAGTTATAGCCATTCCATGGCATAAATGCCACACGCATATTTTGACCAAGAGCTAGTTCACCAATATCAGTAGATGAACCATCTGCTAATACATCATTCGCATCAATTCGTTCACCTTGAATGACGCAAGGACGTTGGTTGATACAGGTATTTTGGTTAGAGCGGGTATATTTTTTAAGATTATAAATATCAATACCCGCTTCACCTGGATTGAGTTCATCGTCATTTACATGAATAACAATCCGAGAAGCATCAACGAACTGAACGATACCACCACGTTTAGCAACAACAGTCACACCCGAGTCAACAGCAACAGTTCTTTCCATACCTGTACCTACTAGCGGTTTATCAGCTTTGAGTGTAGGAACGGCTTGACGTTGCATGTTTGCACCCATAAGTGCACGGTTAGCATCATCGTGTTCAAGGAATGGAATCAATGATGCACCTATAGATACAACCTGTTGTGTTGATACGTCCATGTAGTTAACTTGGTCGCGGCTAAATAAGCTTGACTCACCTTTGTGTCGGCAAGTGACTAATTCTTCGATAAATTCATTTTTATCAGTAAGATTTGAGTTTGCCTGCGCTATGATGAATTGGCCTTCTTCTATTGCTGATAAATAATCTATTTCATCGGTTACAACGCCATTTTCAACACGGCGATAAGGGGTTTCTAAAAATCCATATTCATTTGTTTTGGCATAGACAGAAAGTGAATTTATTAGACCAATGTTTGGACCTTCAGGCGTTTCTATTGGACATACACGTCCATAGTGAGTAGGGTGTACGTCTCGCACTTCAAATCCGGCTCTTTCACGTGTTAAACCACCAGGACCTAATGCAGAGATACGGCGTTTGTGTGTGATTTCAGATAATGGATTATTTTGATCCATGAATTGTGAAAGTTGGCTTGATCCGAAGAACTCTTTAACCGCAGCTGAAATGGGTTTCGCGTTAATTAAATCTCTTGGCATCAACGCATCTAAATCACCTAATGATAAGCGTTCTTTTACTGCTCTTTCAACACGTACTAGACCTATTCTGAATTGATTTTCTGCCATTTCACCAATAGAACGGATACGTCTGTTACCTAAATGATCAATATCATCAACTTCTCCATGTCCATTTCTGATATCGATAAGTTTACGCATCACTTCAATAATATCTTCATGGCTAAGGATATGAGAGCCTTCAACTTCTTCACGATTTAGTGAGCGGTTGAATTTCATGCGACCTACGGCAGATAAATCATATCTGTCTTCAGAGAAGAATAAATTATCGAACAAGGTTTCAGCTGCTTCTCTTGTTGGTGGTTCACCAGGTCTCATCATACGATAGATCTCAACTAAAGCTGATAATCTGTCAGTGGTTGGATCGATACGAAGCGTTTCAGAAATAAATGAACCGTTATCTAAATCATTAGTAAATAGGGTGTCAATTTTTTTGTAGCCCGCTTGAACAATTTTATGAATCAGATCAAGGTTCAAATCACTATTAGCAGGACAAATTAGTTCACCTGATTCTTTGTCCATATAATCAATAGCGGTGGTTCTACCAACTAAATAATCAATTGGGATTTCAATTGAACTGACACCATCTTTCTCAAGTTGACGAATATGGCGTGCAGTAATCCTTTTTCCTTGTTCAGCGTAAGTAACGCCTTTAGAAATGATATCAAAAGCTGCAGTTTCACCTCGTAGGCGTTCAGGAACAAGTTCCATCATCACTTTATCTTTTTTGATCTCATAGGTTACTTTATCAAAGAATAAATCTAAGATTTGCTCAGTAGAATAATCTAATGCTCTTAAAAGAATAGTTGCAGGTAATTTTCTACGGCGATCGATACGTACAAAAAGATTATCTTTAGGATCGAATTCAAAATCTAACCATGAGCCACGGTATGGGATGATTCTAGCATTGAATAAAATTTTACCAGATGAATGTGTCTTTCCTTTATCACTATCGAAGAAAACACCTGGACTACGGTGTAGCTGAGAAACTATAACACGTTCAGTACCATTGATGATAAAGGTACCATTATTTGTCATAAGTGGAATCTCACCCATGTACACTTCTTCTTCTTTGATATCTTTAATTGTACCTTCTGGTGCTTCTTTATCATAAACAACTAAGCGAAGTTTCACACGAAGTGGTGCTGCATAATATTCACCACGAATTAAACACTCTGCTTCTTCAAATTCAGGTTGCCCTAAACGATAACTTACATATTGTAATTCAGAGTTTCCACTGTAACTTTTGATTGGAAATACTGAACGAAACGCCGCTTCAAGTCCATGTTGGCCTGAGGTATCAAGTTCAATAAATTTTTGGAATGAATCTAATTGTATAGAAAGTAAATAAGGTACATCTAAAATACGAGCACGTTTACCAAAACTTTTACGAATTCGTTTTTTTTCGGTGTAGGAATAGGACATAGGATTCCTCAACAGGTACGAGAGATTAAAATAAGATTTCTTAACCATTCAATTTATTTAAATTAAATGTTCCGATTTGCTGTTTGATTGAGCATTTGCTTTTAATACGCTTTTTGTTCGCTTAAACCATTTCATTGCTATATCAATTGTTAGCAGTATATTAAGTCGTTGACAAAAAGATATTTGGTTGTATGCCAGCTTCATACACACCTGAATTTTATTACACACCTAATCGATAATTGGTTAGTGTTTCATAACTAAATTTTATACTATCGATTGCTGTATCACAACCCTCACCAATGGGGGATTGTGATGTGAGCCCCATCAAAATCTTTTCGCTAAATTTATTTTTAAAAATCCTAGCCAATTTCCAATCTGTGCCATTAAGAGAATAGTAACAGCCAACAAGATTTGTATCTGAAGCAATTTTTAAAAATACTGATTTATCGTCAATTTTTTCATGGTTGCAATCATCTGAATATCCACGGGTGTTTACGCTAACAATGCGAGTTTTATTCAGCTCATCTATTTCAAATGCGAGTTTTAGCCATGCATCATCTGCTTCATAAATGAATAAAGCCCCTGCATCATAGGTGGAACCAAAATTTGGGCTTATTGAGGCAGAAAAACAAAAAGGCTTTTCGTTACTTACTTCAAAAAGAGCAAGAGGAGCATTATTTGCTTTATATTTATCATCCGGTGAAACAAAAAAATCTGTTTTAGGATTACTTTTTAATACGAACTTACCTTCACTAACTACTACACTGGGGTTATTTATTTTTGTTACAAATAAATCATCAAATTCATTAATGTGTTCATTATTAAAGATTATTTTCATTAAAAAACCATCCATTAAATCATTTCTTTTCTGGACGCGAAAGGCTGGTATTAAAAATACCAGCCTTTCTTTAGTAAAACTTAATTAATTAAAAAATTATTTGAGTTCTACAGATGCACCTGCAGCTTCTAATTCTTTCTTAAGTGCTTCAGCTTCATCTTTGTTTGCGCCTTCTTTAACTAATGAAGGTGCAGCTTCAACTAAATCTTTAGCTTCTTTTAAGCCAAGGCCAGTTGCTGTACGAACTGCTTTGATAACTGCAACTTTATTACCGCCAGCAGCAGTTAACATTACGTTGAATTCAGTTTTTTCTTCAGCCGCTTCAGCAGGACCGCCAGCAGCAACAGCTACAGCAGCAGCTGCAGAAACACCGAATTTTTCTTCCATTGCAGAAATTAATTCAACAACATCCATTACTGACATAGCAGCAATAGCTTCGAGGATTTGATCTTTAGAAATTGACATAGTAATTGTTCCTAAAATTTAAAGTGAAAGTGAATATATAAATTGCAAATAGCTTATGCAAGCAGCAAAAAAGAATTACGCTGCTTCTTGTTTTTGATCGCGAACCGCGGCCAAAGTACGAGCCAATTTGCCTGCTGCAGCTTCCTTCATGGTTTGCATGAAGCGTGCTAATGCTTCTTCGTATGTTGGTAAAGTTGCTAAACGGTCAATATTGGCCGCAGTAATTAACTCACCTTCATAAGCAGCAGCTTTGATTTCAAATGCTTGATTTTCTTTTGCGAAAGCTTTGAATAAACGAGCAGCAGCGCCCGGATGTTCGTGAGAAAAAGCAATTAAAGTTGGACCTGTAAAATTGTCTTTTAAGCATTCAAACGCTGTACCTTCAACGATACGGCGTAGAAGTGTATTACGTACAACACGTACATATACACCAGCTTCACGACATTGTTTACGTAATGCAGTCATGTTACCTACAGTGACACCACGTGAATCAGCGATGACAGCAGATAATGCATCTTTGGCCACTTCACTCACTTCAGCAACAATCGCTTGTTTGTCTTGAAGATTTAATGGCATGTGCCTTACTCCTGGATATAACCGAGTTATACTCGGAACTCACTTTGCTTTAAAGTAATGTAAATTACTTTAAAACCCTTAATACGGTGAGCAGATTCCAGTTTGAGAAATCAATATGATTTCTAAAGTAGGGGGTCTGTCACCGTCTACGCTAGAAATTAAGTTAAAAAGATATTCAACACTAGCGGTCTTAGACGGGGCTTGGAAGGCCAAGCACCAACTAAATTGTTAAAACTAAGAAGTTAGATTGCAGCGCTTAATGTTGCTTGGTCGATTGCAAGACCTGCACCCATTGTTGTAGATAAGCTAACTTTCTTAACGAACACACCTTTTGCATTAGCAGGTTTTGCACGTTTAAGAGCAACTAGTAAAGCTTCTAAGTTTTCTTTTAATTGATCTTGTGTAAAATCTACACGACCGATTGTCGTATGGATGATACCATTTTTGTCGTTACGATAACGGATCTGACCTGCTTTAGCGTTAGTTACTGCTTCAGCAACATTTGGAGTTACTGTACCCACTTTTGGGTTAGGCATTAAACCACGTGGGCCTAAAACTTGACCAAGTTGTCCAACAATACGCATAGCATCAGGTGAAGCGATAACTACATCAAAGCCCATTTCGCCCGCTTTAATCTTATCGGCTAAATCTTCCATACCAACAAACTCAGCACCAGCAGCTTTAGCTGCTTCAGCGTTAGGACCTTGAGTAAACACAGCAACACGAACTGAACGACCAGTACCGTTAGGTAGTACAGTTGCACCACGAACGTTTTGATCTGATTTACGAGCATCGATTCCTAGATTAATCGCAACATCAACACTTTCAGTAAATTTAGCAGTTGCTAATTCTTTAAGTAAGCTTACAGCTTCGTTGATATCATATTGTTTAGTTGCGTCAACTTTCTCACGAATAGCGCGCATACGTTTGCTTAATTTAGCCATTAATTAGTCCTCCACCGTAATGCCCATTGAGCGAGCAGTTCCAGCGATAGAACGTGTCATAGCATCAATGTCTGAACCTGTCATATCCGCTGCTTTAGTTTCAGCGATTTCTCTTAGTTGAGCAGTTTTTAGTGTAGCAACTTTTTCTTTGTTTGGTACACCAGAACCTGATTTGATACCCGCTGCTTTTTTAAGTAATACTGCAGCAGGAGGGGTTTTAGTTACAAACGTAAAAGAACGATCTGCATAAACTGTAATAACAACAGGGATTGGAAGACCTTTTTCTAAACTTTCAGTTTTTGCATTGAAAGCTTTACAGAATTCCATGATGTTCACACCTTGCTGACCTAGAGCAGGACCAACTGGTGGACTTGGATTTGCCATACCCGCAGCTACTTGTAGCTTAACGTAGGCTTGTACTTTTTTAGCCATTTTTAATTTCCTCAGAATGGGTGTTAACGCAAGGTAGTCTTGCTTCCCGTTAAAATAAAATTTGTAGACTTAATGATACTTAGAGTGTTAAATTCTATATATGTTCATTAAAGGCGCGAAATTTTACAATTTTCCAGGGGCTAATGCAAGGATAATTTTATTTATTTGGTCATAAATATTTAATGGGGTTTAATAGTGATTATTAATGTGATGTGAATTGAAAGATATTTGGTGTGGTGGGTCGTGCAGGATTCGAACCTGCGACCAATTGATTAAAAGTCAACTGCTCTACCGACTGAGCTAACGACCCAATGTCTTAGTGGTGGGCGATACCAGATTCGAACTGATGACCCCCTCCTTGTAAGGGAGATGCTCTACCAACTGAGCTAATCGCCCACTAAGATTGGATTGTTAAGGTTGAATTCTTTCTTTGCCTTAACGGTTGCGCATTATAAAGGGTTGACTGAGTAAGTCAAACTTTTTTTTGTGTTTTTTACCTGTTAGCTTTAAAAATAA
The DNA here is from genome assembly GCF_042432445.1 of Thorsellia kenyensis. Taxonomy (NCBI): domain Bacteria; kingdom Pseudomonadati; phylum Pseudomonadota; class Gammaproteobacteria; order Enterobacterales; family Thorselliaceae; genus Thorsellia; species Thorsellia kenyensis. The sequence goes on from NZ_JBHLXE010000043.1 coordinate 28,265, forward strand.
TCAGGAGAACTATTGGTGATAGTTAAGTGCCGTATTTATATTATTGATTTATAATGATTTGCCTTAATTTCTATTTATTTTGTTTTTTTAGTATTATTTAACCCTTCAATGCCATACATGCGCTTATTGATTACTTGAAGAGTAATTTTTATTTCTCTTTCGAATTTTTCTGTTTTATTCTAATTATTCCTCTTATTTATTGTTTTCTGAGTTTAATTTAGTTTCTCCCCGGTCACTTATTGGCTGAATAAATAGCTATTTAATTTACTCTTTACATTGCGCTATTATGTTATAATTTGTCAGACTTGAAGCAACTCTCTTGCTTTTCTTTATGAGATGGTTTTAGCTACATTAAACTGTTTTGCTACCTATTATTAAGCCTGTTTTGTTGATAGACGTATTTAATTTTTTTTATTCATTATTTGAATTGACTTAAGGTATCTATTATGACCACTAAACCTATTAAAACTCGTTTTGCACCTAGTCCTACAGGGTATCTTCATGTTGGGGGAGCTCGTACGGCCTTATATTCTTGGCTTTTTTCTAAACACCTTGCTGGTGAATTTGTATTAAGAATCGAAGATACCGATCTTGAACGTTCAACCCCAGAAGCTATTGAAGCCATTATGGATGGCATGCATTGGCTAAATTTAGCCTGGGATGAAGGTCCATATTTTCAAACTAAACGTTTTGATAGATATAACCAAGTGATTGATGAAATGCTTGCAGAAGGTACTGCCTATCGCTGTTATTGTTCAACAGAACGACTAGATGAAATGCGAAATGCTCAAATCGAAGCAAAACAAAAAGCACGTTATGATGGACGCTGTTTAGTTCATGGACATGAACATTCTCCAGATCAACCTCATGTGGTTAGATTTAAAAATCCAACACAAGGTAGTGTGATTTTTAATGATTTGATACGTGGTCCTATTGAAATTAGTAATCAGGAATTAGATGATCTAATTATAAGAAGAACTGATGGTTCTCCTACTTATAACTTCTGTGTCGTAGTCGATGATTTTGATATGGGTATCACCCATGTCATTAGAGGTGAAGATCATATCAATAATACCCCTAGACAGATTAATATTTTAAAAGCAATTGGTGCAGACATCCCAGCGTATGCTCACGTATCTATGATTTTAGGTGATGATGGAAAAAAATTATCCAAGCGTCATGGGGCTGTGAGTGTCATGCAATATCGTGATGAGGGCTTTTTACCTGAGGCCCTTTTAAATTATTTAGTTCGCTTAGGTTGGGCACATGGCGACCAAGAAGTATTTTCTGTTGAGGAAATGATCTCTTTATTTACTTTAGATGCCGTAAGTAAATCTGCTAGTGCATTCAATACAGAAAAATTGTTATGGCTAAATCAGCATTATATTACTCATCTTCCTCCTGAGCAGGTTGCTGTCCACTTAAACTGGCACATTAATCAAATGGGGTATAATTTAGAAAATGGCCCTACTCTAATTGAATTAATTAATTTACTCGGTGAAAGATGCAAAACCTTAAAAGAAATGGCTCAAGATGCGCATTATTTTTATCAAGAGTTTGAAGAGTTTGAAGAAAATGCGGCTCAGAAAAATTTAAAAGAAGCTGCTATTTTGCCTTTAGAGGTGTTATTAGCTAAATTTCAAACGTTAGAATCCTGGACTACCCCTCTTATTCATGAAGCAATAAAAACAACAGCTGATGAGCTCGCACTCGGAATGGGTAAAGTGGGAATGCCTCTACGCGTCGCTATTACGGGAGGAGGGCAATCTCCTGCAATTGATGCTACAGCGACACTTATAGGAAAAGAACGCGTAGTAAAGCGTATAGCCAGAGCAATTGAATGGATTAAAATGAAATAATCCCTATAGTAAACATTCGTAGCCTTTAAATTTCCATACAAATAAGGATGTATCCATGATTAGAATAGCGATAGTGGGCGCTGATGGCCGTATGGGCAAGCAGCTACTCGAAGCTGTGATCCTCAGTTCTGAATGCCGCTTAGGTGCAGTGATTGTGCGTAAAGGAACAGATAAACCGCTATTAGGTTTAGATTCAGGTGTTCTGCTTAGTGGTCAAAAATTGAATGTATTAATTGTCGATGATTTGCTAAAAGTGATTAATGATTTTGATGTGTTAATTGATTTTACAAGGCCAGAAGGTACTATGGATTATCTTCAATTATGTGCGGAGTATAACAAAGCCATTATCATAGGTACTACTGGATTTGATGAAAAACAAAAAGAGATTATTCAAAACACTGCTAGACGTATTCCTGTAATTTTAGCCGCTAATTATAGTGTCGGGGTTAATTTGGTGTTGAATTTATTAGAAACAGCAGCCAAAGTAATGGGTGAATATAGTGATATAGAAATTATCGAGGCACATCACAGGCATAAAGTTGATGCACCATCAGGAACAGCTCTTGCAATGGGGGAGTCTATCGCAGCTGCACTTAATCGTTCCTTAGCTGATTGTGCTGTTTATGCAAGAGAAGGGTATACGGGAGAGCGTGAGCAAAAATCGATAGGTTTTGCTACCATAAGAGCTGGAGATATAATAGGGGAACATACTGCACTGTTTGCTGATATAGGTGAAAGGGTAGAAATTACTCACAAGGCCTCAAGCCGTATGACCTTTGCAAAAGGTGCTGTGAGGGCAGCGATTTGGTTGAAACAACATAACCACTCTGAGCTTAGATTGTTTGATATGAGAGATGTCCTAGGCTTTAAATGAGATATATCTATTAGTGTTGGCACTCAATACGTTTTTATTGTTATTTTGTCTTTTTAAGTAAAGGATATTAGTATGTTGAAAGTGAGCTATAAACGAATTATCAATGCATTTATTTATTCTTTACAAGGCCTTAAAGCAGCTTATCGGCATGAGCAAGCTTTCAAGGAAGAAACATTTATACTAATAATTAGTTTCGTTTTGGCTGCGGTTTTGCCCGTTTCTCTCTTAGAACGCATTTTGCTTATAGCGTCAGTACTATTTCTGATGCTCATTGAGTTATTAAATAGTGCAATAGAGGCAGTAGTGGATAGAATCAGTGAAGAAAAACATGAGCTGTCTGGACGAGCTAAAGATATGGGTTCTGCTGCAGTATTACTGGCTACTATTCTCCTAATCATTACATGGGGGTATATTATTATTTCTTACATCTATCATGTTCTAAATTAAGGAGTTTATAGTTATGCCTGAACTTCCTGAAGTTGAAACGAGTTGCCGAGGTATTTCTCCTCATTTGATTGGTCGAACAATCATACGTTCAAGGGTAAGCCAACCACAATTAAGATGGCCTATTTCTAATGAAATTATTCAATTTGACTCTGTAAAAATTGAATCTGTTTCTAGGAGGGCTAAATATATTCTCATCAAATTAGATTTTGGATGGATTATTATTCATCTAGGGATGTCTGGCAGCCTTAGAATATTACCAATAGACACCCCTACCCAAAAGCATGATCATATAGATTTATTGTTAGATAGTGGCTTTATATTACGTTATACAGATCCTAGACGTTTTGGTGCTTGGCTCTTTACTGATTCATTAGCTAATCATCCATTAATGTCTCACTTAGGGCCAGAGCCCCTAAGTGATGAATTTAATTCGTCCTATGTCATAGGGTTAATAAAAAAATTACAGAGCAGAACAACACCTTCTTCTTTGGTTATTAAGCCTTGGCTGATGGATAATAAAGTTGTTGTTGGTGTTGGTAATATTTATGCCTGTGAGTCACTTTTTGAAGCTAATATTCATCCTTCAAGAAAAGTTATTTCCTTGGATGAAAAAGAAATTAATATTTTAGTTCATACGATAAAAACAGTCTTAATGCGTTCTATTAAGGAAGGCGGTACGACACTACGTGATTTTACTCAGTCTGATGGCAAACCAGGATATTTTGCCCAACGCCTTTTCGTATATGGACGTAAAAATGAGACTTGTCGGATTTGTGGCCATATGATAGAACAAATCAAACAATCGCAAAGAACGACTTTTTTTTGTTCAATCTGCCAAAAGTAATATTAAAAGAGTCAATGCACAGATAAATTAATAGAAATAGAAATAGAAATAGAAATAGAAATAGAAATAAAAATAAAAATAAAAATAAAAAAATATTTTATTTTTAATAAAAAGCAGGATATTTAAAAGGTAATGATATGAATGAAAACTCCGTAAAGTTAATTGTGGGGCTTGCTAATCCTGGCGCTGAATATAGCCAAACGCGGCATAATGCAGGTGCTTGGTATATTGATCAATTGACTCGACGCTATAATTTAACTTGGCAAAATGAAAGTAAATTTTCTGCATTGACTTCAAGAACGAGCATATTAGGTAAGGATATTAGATTTTTGATCCCAACAACGTTCATGAATTTAAGCGGTAAAGCTGTTTGCGCATTAGCCAATTTTTATCGTATTGAAACTGAGGAGATATTGGTAGCACATGATGAATTAGATATTCTTCCGGGTATTTCCAAGTTTAAAAAAGGGGGGGGGCATGGTGGACATAATGGTTTAAAAGACATCATCAGTAAAATGCAAAATAATACTAATTTCCTGCGTTTGAGGATAGGCATCGGTCATCCTGGTGATAAGAATAAAGTGAGTGGGTTCGTATTGGGTAAACCGCCACAAAATGAGTTTGAATTGATTGAAAAAAGTATTGCTGAAGCTGCAGTATGTACAGATATTTTATTATGTGAGGGCCTTAAAGAGGCGATGAATAGGTTACATGCTTTTAAAGCACAGTAAAATAAGTGAGCAATTAAATACGATAAGTTAATTCGGAGCTAGATTTTACCCATCAGCATTTTATAATGGGTAAAATCCAAATGAAGTGTGATTTAAGCAGTGTGCTCATTAAGCCATTGTGTAATTTCTTCTTTTTGGCTTTGATTAAGATTTAGACCTAACTTAGTCCTGCGCCAAATGACATCATCTAATTCTACAGCCCACTCATGATTGACAAGATAATGAAGTTCTGCTTCGTATAAATCTGCACCGAAATGTATTCCTAAATCTATTAATGACGACTTATCCTTTAGAATAATCTCACTGTTTGAACCGTAGGTAAAAGCAAATCTTTTCGCCATTTTTTCCCCTAACCACGGATGATCTGTTAACAGCTTCACTGCATAATTTTCACGAGTCCCCTCAAAGTTTCCACCTGGTAATACGTTATTTGCTGTCCAAGCATTTTTTATATTAGGGTAGAAAGGAGCTAAGTCATTTAATGCTTGCTCAGCAAGCTTACGATAAGTCGTTAATTTACCACCAAATACGGAAAGCATAGGGGCTTTATTATCTTTATGTTCAAGAGCAAGAGTGTAATCACGAGTAATCGCTTGAGGGGAATCAGATTCATCATCACAAAGAGGTCTTACACCTGAGAAATGCCAAATAACGTCCTCTTTAGATAACTCTTTTTTGAAGTATAAGTTATAGGCGTTAAGCATATAATCAATTTCATCATCACTGGCTTTTGCTGCTAAAGGATCTTCATGATGCTCTACATCGGTTGTTCCAATCATGGAGTAATCATCTAACCAAGGGATAACAAAGACAATACGATTATCTTTATTCTGTAATATATATGCTTGAGGTTCATCATGAACACGAGGTACAACAATGTGACTACCACGAATTAAGCGAATACCATACGGTGATTTAAGGTTTAATTGCTCATCAAAAACTTTCTTAACCCAAGGCCCTGTTGCATTAGCGATTCCTTTTGTTTTAAGTACATCAGTAGCACCTGTAAGAGTATTTTCAATGGTGACCTCCCACAAATCTCCTACACGCTCTGCTTTTGTTACTTTAGTTCTTGTTTTTACCGCTCCCCCCTTACGAACGACTTCTTGAGCATTTAGTATCACTAAACGTGCATCATCAACCCAGCAGTCTGAATATTCAAATCCTTTGGTAATATGAGGTTTTAGGTAACTTTTTTCTCCAAATTTGATCCCATTACTTTTTTTCAGAGTACTTCTTTTGCCAAGATGATCGTAAAGGAACAAACCAGCTCTTATCATCCATGCTGGTCGTAAATGAGGCTCATGCGGAAGCCTAAAGCGCATTGGAAAGGCGATGTGCGGAGCAAGCTTTAATAAAACTTCTCTTTCAGATAGCGCATGACTTACTAATTTAAATTCATAATGTTCAAGATATCTTAGTCCACCATGGATAAGTTTAGAACTTGCAGATGAGGTAGCACATGCCAAATCTTTCGCTTCAACAAGAAGCGTTTTTAAACCCCTACCTTGTGCGTCGGCTGCTATACCAGCACCATTAATGCCTCCACCTATCACAATTAGATCAAACGGTTCACTCATATTAAAACTCCCTAAGATAGAAAAGAAGAAATCAATTTTTAAAAAAATGTTTGTATTCGAGCATTTTAAGTGTTAACTGTTCGAAATGCAACAAGTTAAGCATAAAGGAAAGCAAATAAAGAGTTTAAGTGACTACTATGCTGCAATAGATTCTAATAGAGTAAGCTTAAATGCGTTATAGTGCGCACTAAATATATAGTCGTTAAGATGAGTTTGGTCTATGAATGCATTTTCTGGTATAGGGAATTGAATTTCTACAGTAGTTGAAGTGAGTGAAGTTGGGAGTTCTAATAGAATTTTAGCAAAACTTTCGTAATCGAGCATGCTTCTTAAAAAAGATTCTTCTAAATAAAATAGTTTATTTAATAGAAAGCAGTATTGATGAGAAATATTTGTTGATGCTGGGGCAGTCAAAGGAAGATTTTCCGGTTTTAGTCGGTTTAAATGGCAATGATTTAAGCGGTATCCTCTGGCAGCTTTAGTCAGTTCACTCAGCCTTAAACAATTAAGAGCCATTAATTGGTGTGCGAATTTAAACATGCCATCTAGAGGCCCTTCTTTGAGCTCTAATTCAACTTCATAAATAGATTCTCTTAGTCCACCAGCTGCAATATAGCCCTCATCTAAAGCTACTTCAATAGTTGTTATACCGCTAGCAGTCGACACTTCTATTAAGCAAAGGGTTCTAATAAAATCAGTAGTGAATTGAGGTTCTAAATTTTCCTTAAGATAACTTAAATTGATTGAATTAGGCCAAACTTTTACTGGGAAGAGATCTAAATCTAATACAGGTTCTAAAAGGGGATAATTATATTCCTCTCTTTTGAGTAGCCCATTAGGACCTAGTGCTGCGGTTTTTAAAGTCATTTCAAATTGGTCATCAAACCCTCGAATTCTTAATCCAGAATCATGCTGGCGAAGTATATTATCTCGGGTTTCAAAATAGGTATTTGACAGTTTTTTTTGCACAAACTGAGCTCGGCAATGTTTAGAAAGAAAGTCAAGTAAATGATACTTTTTATCATTGAGTAAAGAAAATTTAAGCTCTATCTCTAAATTTTTTGCGGGCATAATAACTTTATCCTATTTTCTGGTGTACTTATTTATCAGACTGTTCTTTTTTTCTTTTTTTAGACCAAATAATATAACAGGAACTTATCAAACCGAAACATAAAAGTATAATAGGCAAAGCGAGAAGCACATGCATGAATTGGGATTCATATTTGTCAAAAAGTTTTGTGTTGCCAAAAAAGAAGCCTAATAAAGTCAATGATAGAACCCAAAATAGACTGCTCAGCCAATTAAAAATTTGGAACCTTTTTGCATTTAATCCCGTTACTCCTGCAAGAGTAGGCATCAAGGTCCTTACAAATGCAATAAAACGACCAATCAATAGCGCCATTAAACCATGTTTATAAAATAAATTGTGTGTTCTAATATGGTATTGTTCAGGTAAATGGCTTAACCAGGATTTAACTAATTTAGTATTCCCAAGCCATCGACCCTGAATATACCCAAGCCAACTGCCTAAACTAGCACCTGAGACTAATATAATTAGTGCAATAGGAAGACTCATCGCCCCTTTAGAGATAAGTACACCAACAAGTATAAGTAGGCTATCACCAGGTAAAAAAGCCGCTGGTAGTAATCCATTTTCTAAAAAAAGGATTAAAAATAAAATGGCATAGAGGCCAAGCACAAGTTTGGGATTTTGTAATGTAACAAAATCATTTTCCCATAACGCAAAAAAGATATTCTTAAATAATTCCATGTATTAACCTAAAATATTGTGATCACCTCAATAGAGAATAATCTTTTTAGCACAAAAGAGTACTGATGAGGAGTATTTTGTGTAAAATTTTATTTTTTACAGCATGTTTCTCAGATTTTATTTATTATCGCAAGGGTATTCAATCTGAACTATTGTTCTAATCTTATCAATGATCTCTATCACAGTTTGACTTCTTAATAGATCTTGATGATTAATTTCTTTATTTTTGATTAGGTGAGCAAAATATCTGGCTTCATAAACCATTGAATTCTCATCATCAATGGTTGAAATGATGTGAGAAGATTTATCATGACGATTAATATGAGTGATTTTTTTACATTCAGAAATTGCTTCAATACTTATAGTACCATTTTCCCCTTGAATTTCACTGCACGTAACACCATCACTTACTTTTGAATGAAGAATATTAACCAAAAAATCATCGTATATCAAATTGACTATACCTAAAGCATCAACTCCACTGTCTAATTTCACTGCACATGCATTAATATTTTTTGGTTTCCCCCATAATGCAATAGCTGTAGATAAACAATAAAAACCAATATCCATTAAAGAACCATTCGAAAATTCAGGGTTGAAGGTATTAGGAAGCTCACCAGCAAGATATTTAGGGTATCTAGAGGAATATTGGCAATAGGATAGGTTAGCTAACCTAATTTGTCCTATAGCAGGGAGGGCTGATTTTAAAATTTGAAAATTAGGTAAGTATTGTGTTTTGAAGGCCTCGAATAAAACAACATTATTTTTAATTGCAGTTTCTATCATGAGTTGAATTTGTTGTGAATTAGAAGCAATTGGTTTTTCAACGATGACGTGTTTACCTGCTTGCATGCACTGAATTGCTTGATCTGCATGAAAAGAATTAGGGCTCGCAATATAGACAGCTGCAATTTTATCATCCGCGCACACTAAGGATAAATCATCATAAAGGCGAATTGACTCAAAATTATCATAGGTTTTAGCAAAAGATTCAGCTTTTGCTTTTTCTCTAGAATAAACCGCTGTTAGAACAAACTCTTGGCTTTTTATTGCTGCGTCTAGAAAACGATCAGTTATCCAATTTGTACCTATAATCGCTAAATGTATCATACTGGCCTCTTTAGGGTACTTAGTGTTGTTTTACGGTTAAAATTGAAATTAAGATTGACTGATCAGAATATTAATCAGTACAAGAGAAGCATTTCACGTTATAATCAGAGTTATTTGAGAAAACCTCAAAATTTTCACTTACATTATATGCTATTTTGCATCAGTTATTAATAATACTTTGGTTAATCTATGACATTTTCTTTACTTACAGCACAATTACAAGCTCATCAATTAGGACAACGATTTGATCAAGCGCTCGCAGAAGCCTTTCCTGATTACTCTCGCTCTAGAATAAAAGAGTGGATAATAGGGGGCAAAGCAACAATAGAAGACAAAGTTCTTACTACCCCAAAAGAAAAAGTGTTTGGGTATGAAACCGTTACCTTAGAAGTGGAAATTTTAGAAGCGGTCCATTTCGAAGCGGAAAAGTTGCCTTTAGATATTGTTTATGAAGACGATGATATTTTGATAATTGATAAACCAGCTGGGTTAATTGTTCATCCTGGTGCAGGGGTCAGTAAAGGAACTTTACTCAATGGATTATTAGAATATTATCCGAAGATTGCTGAAGTCCCTAGAGCTGGAATTGTCCATCGTTTAGATAAAGATACCACGGGATTGATGGTAGTTGCAAAAAATGTACCTGCTCAAACCCATCTAGTTACGGCATTACAAGCAAGAGAAATTACGCGTGAATATGAAGCCGTCGCCATGGGATATCTGACTTCCGGTGGTAGAATAGATCAACCTATTGGTCGCCATCCAACCAAAAGAACTCATATGGCGGTTCATCCAATGGGAAAACCTGCTGCGACACAATATCGACTAATTAAGCAATTCAGATCACACACGCATTTGCGGCTCAGATTAGAATCAGGTAGAACCCATCAGATAAGAGTACATATGGCGTATCTAAATCATCCTCTCGTAGGCGATCCTCTCTATGCCGGAAGAAATCGGTTACCCACGAAAGCTTCAGAACAATTAATTCAGGTATTGCAAGGATTTAAACGCCAAGCATTGCATGCAGCGCATTTGTCCCTCATACATCCTATTTCAGGAGAAAATCTGTCATTTGACTCTCCTTTGCCCGAGGACTTTCGTCAATTACTTTTGGCTTTAAAAGATGACTTTCAGCAACATGAAAATTCGTTGTATTAAATTTTAAAAATAATCGATTCTATGGTTTTAGTTATTTCTTGTGGAGGTTTAATTGTCTTATTTTATATATCCAAGCTGGCCTTCCTGTTCTCATGTTTCGGGGTTAAGTACAACACGAATGGGGGGGCAAAGTGAAGGGGCTTATTCAAGCTTTAACTTGGGCGCTCATGTAGGGGATATGCCTGAACACGTGAAGGAAAATCGTCGATTATTTTACGAACGCGCTAACTTGCCTGATTCTCCATTTTATTTAAATCAAACGCATAGTGTTGATGTAGCAATTATTTCCAATGGCCAAATAAGTACGCAAAATGCAGATGCCGTTTATACTTGTGAACCCAATCGAGTTTGTGCCGTATTAACAGCTGACTGTTTGCCTGTGCTATTTTGTTCCAAAGATGGTCTAGAAGTAGCTGCATCTCATGCAGGATGGAGAGGGTTATCCTCAGGTATTTTAGAAAATACAATTAAATGCTTCAAAAATAGTCCTGAAGATATTATGGCTTGGTTTGGTCCAGCGATTGGCTCTACTGCCTTTGAAGTCGGTAAGGATGTTTATGATGCTTTTGTCCAATACGATCCAAGCGCGCATTGTGCATTTTCATTGATTACAGAGAGTGCAGAACAAGAAAAATATTTAGCGAATATTTATCAATTAGCTAGATTGCGACTTAATGCGCTAGGCCTTTACGACATATTTGGTGGTGAATATTGTACGGTTAAGCAAAATGAAAAATTTTACTCTTATCGCAAAGAGGGACAAACGGGAAGAATGCTTAGCGCTATTTGGATTAAATCTCATTAAATGCTAAGCTATCAAAGGTTATTAGATTGTTTTTTCTAAACAGAATAGCTCCCTATTTATCCATTCTAAAGTAAATTGTGATTCTTAGACATTGAAAGCATAGGGAGCTAAGGTATTAAGCGCTTTTTGCTTGACCCCTCATGCGACTTTTCCTATCAATTAAATTACCCTGAGCATCGAAGTATCGTGTAGGCCATATTTCGCTGGGATGTAATCCAATTTTTTCTGCAATCAGCCATTCGCCCTTAGGCCATGGACGAATTAGCGTGTTAGATAGCGTAGAGGAACTTAATCCCGCCTCTCTTGATAATGCTGCAAGTGTAGTCCCTGTTTTTTTTAAAGCCGCAATAATATCTGCCGGATGCCAATCCTGTGACTGTTCTTCCATTCAAACATCTCCTTTGTTTAAATTATTTTTGATTATTTTATAGTTTATGTACTTATGAACTATAGAAATGAAATAAGTAATACGCTGTGGCGATTTTTTATACGCTTATGTATTGCTCATCTCTCTGAACGCTTGCTATGTAGTTATGTATCCTCCTAATTAGGAAGATAGATTTCTCCATAGCTTGAGTCCATGAATCTATTTTATGCATTTTTACTCAAATGTCTAATTTAGAGAAAAAAGTTACTTAAATATTTAAGTTATTGATTAATAGTTGTTTAGAATAGTTATCCACAGGGTTTTGGCGGTAAAGCAATCTATTGATTTATAAAAGTTTTAAAAAGTTGATAAATACTAGACATATTCTTGTCAGTTTCTAGAGGTATTCTTTAAAAAAATAGTAATAATAGAGACTAACACCTCATTTTTTAGTGAATGATGAGGTGCTCTGAATGAATGGATTAGTAAGGAAATCCTAAAAAGAGGATTAATGAGTCCTATTCACAGATAAATGCGCTAAAAACACCAATGCCTCTTTATAGACAGAATCAGGCAAAATACTGAGCGATTTTATCGCTTTATCTGCTTCTTCTTCAGCTCTGCGCAAAGTATAGTCTAGAGAGCCTATACGTTTAAAAATGGCTAGAACCTCTTGGATATGTGAACGTCCATCACCAGATTCAACAATAGTTCTTAATTTCTGTAGCTCTTGTCCATTCGTATAAGCAAGTGCATGCAATAAAGGTAATGTGACCTTACCTTCAGCAAGATCATCGCCTAATGATTTACCTAGTTTTTCACTATCGGCAGTATAATCGAGGTGATCATCTATTAATTGAAATGCAGTTCCTAGGTATTTACCATACTCTTTAAGCGCAATGATGAGTTCCTCACTATCAGTTGCTATTAATGCAGATGCATGTGTTGCTGCTTCAAATAAACGAGCTGTTTTACTATAAATAACTTGCATGTAATCAGATTCAGTAATATCAGGATTGTTACAGTTGATTAATTGTAACACTTCACCTTCAGCAATCACATTTACCGCATCAGACATCACTTTCAGTAGAGGGAGAGAACCAATGTCAGTCATCATTTGGAATGCTCTGGTATAAATAAAATCACCTACCAATACGCTAGCCGCATTTCCAAATGCTGCATTTGCTGTTTCTTTACCTCTTCTGATATCTGACTCATCCACTACATCGTCGTGCAGTAATGTTGCTGTGTGAATAAACTCAATAAGAGCTGCAATTTTAATATGTTCATTACCTTTATAGTTTAATGCATAGGCACTTAATAAGGTCACCAAAGGCCTTAGGCGTTTTCCACCACCACTAATAAGATAGTAGCCCACTTGATTAATGAGCGAGACATCTGAATTAAGTTGCGCAAGGATTTCTTCATTGACCGAAGCCATATCTGCTTGTGTTAATGCAGTAATTTGTTCTAAATTCATTTGTTTCATCTACTTATGTTAGGTAACATTTATTCCATGTTACCAAAATTGTATTCTTAATTGATAAATAAATCTTTGTGTTAAATCTATACTAGAATATATCATTCAGCATAAAACCAAGTCCAATCCGTGTCTGTTTATGGTCATAATCAATTAATGATTCAGAATAGCCTGAATAGAGTTGTGTATAAAATCGAACATGATTAGTAATAGGGTAACTCCACCCAAGTTCAGCTCCGCCATATCCTGTATTCCAGTTATATCCACCTTCAGCACTTAAGGTACTTTCTCCAGCTTTATAGGCCAGCTTTAAGCGATAATGTCCTGTATAATCAGTAATATTGGGATTATCATCATTTTTCTTATTTTCTGGAATTCTCCAAAAGGGTTTTAAATCAACTTGTAAGTTTCCATTTTGCGCCATTGCTCGCCCATATAAGCGATTCCAGCTTCTAGACGTCGGATCTGCTTTCCCATTTGATTGATGATTAAATCCCATTTCCAACTCTCTTACAACCCAATCGCCAAAGCGGTAATCAGTTTCCCACCCAAGAAATAGTTGAGGTTCGTAGTTAGTTTCTCTGAAAGGAGCTGATTCAGATGTGTTAAAAGATTGCCACCAAGACTGTTGAGTATAGGAAAAACCTAGAAGTGAATTGTTACCAGCAATGCCTCTATAAATAGGAAAACCTAAGCTTATTTGGAACTTTGCTTCTTGTTTATCCGCATTTTCAGCCCACTCATACTCAGCAATAGACTTTTTATTTAAATTAGATGTGTGAGTAAAAAGAAGATAGTTGGTATCATAAGGAAAAAGTAAAAAAGGTCTTTCATGGTCACGCATCATTTCAGAAATTACACTTCCAGGTGTAGGCTCAGAAGTATTGCCAGCTAAAGCATGGTACGATACGAAGGATAAACTGACAGTGAATAAAGGAAAAAACAATTTTCTCGAAATGTTTTTTTTTGTAGTTAATGGATAAGTTAGCATAATATTTCCTTATGGGCCGAGTTATATAGATGATTTTAAATATTGAAAAAGTAAACGTGCAGATTTAGGAGGTTTATTCTCCGTGGTCTCTTTTTGTGCATTTCTGATGAGAGATCTTAAATGTTGCCTATCTAAATTAGGATATTTTTCAATAATTTCTGTAAACGCGTTTTCACCATTATTTAGAAGCTGGTCTCTTAACTGCTCGAGTTGATGAAAAGCTACAACATTTTGATTATGCTTGTTTTTTAGTTTATCTAGGGCATCGAGTATAGGAGTAACATCGATCTGACGCAATTTTTTTCCTATTAATTGCAGTTGGCGGCGTCTACCCTCTTTTTTAATTTTTTGAGCAAGTAGTATCGCGTCTTTAAGATCAGTTTCAAGAGGAAATGTGTTTAAAGTCGACACACTTAATTCGACCAATTCAAGTCCAAGTTTTTTTAAATCTTCCGCATCTCTTTTGATTTCGCTTTTGCTTACCCAAATAATTTCTTCCTCTTCTTCCGGTTCTTTGAATATAGAGTCATCAATACCGTAATCTGATAGCGACATTACTGTTTTTTTATTTTCGTTTTCATTCATACTCATAATTTATTTCCAAGATAGCAAAAGCGCATTCATGATGTTTTAATGCAAATACAATTAACTGCCAGCAATTTGCATCTGCTCAATTAAAATAGATCCGGTTTGAATAGTTGAACGATGTTCTATATCGTTAGCTACCGCGACCATATTTTGCCACATTTGCCTTAAATTACCGGCAATTGTTATCCCACTGACTGGATATTGAATGATACCATTTTCAACCCAAAAACCGCTGGCTCCACGTGAGTAATCTCCGGTAACATAGTTAACCCCTTGCCCCATCAATTCTGTTACCACAAGGCCAGTACCCATGATCTTCATCAGATCATTTAATGAATTAGGCTTCTCGTGATTTCTGTTATCTTGAATAGACCAATTATATATTCCCCCTGCATGCCCCGTCGAGATTAAGCCTAATTTTCGTGCTGAGTAACTACTCAGTAGCCAGTGAGATAAAATTCCTTCATGAATGATAGTTCTTGGAGTAGTTTTTACCCCTTCACTGTCATAGAATGCAGAGGCAAGCCCTCCGATTATGTGTGGATTTTCATAAATAGAAAACCAAATAGGCATAATTTGTTTTTCTAAATCATTTAAAAGGAAGGTTGATTTTCGATACACACTGCTACCACTGATTGCACCCACAAGATGACCTAATAACCCAGTAGCTACATCTGCTGTAAAAATAACCGCGGATTGTTGGGTTTTAATACTTCTAGGCGATAGTCGCATGATTGCTTTTTTAGCACATTCAGTACCAATATAAGCAGCTGAGGCTAATTGACCATATTTTCTGGAAATAGTGTATTCTGATTCCCTTTCCATGCTATCACTATCTTTTGCTATTACACTGCAAGAAAGAGAGTGAATACTAGATAAATGACTTTGTAATAATTGATGTGAATTGCCATAAACATTAACGCGATAATGACTGTTTACAGTTGCTCCTTCACTGTTAGTAATTTTCTTGTCATAGTTTCTTGCAATATTTTCAGTTTCTATCGCTAAGGATAAGGCGGCGTCTGCGTCTAAATCAGAGGGGTGAAAAAGATCTAAGTCTTTACTCTCAAAAGCAAGCAGTTCTCGATCAGCGATACCAGCAAAAGGATCTTCTGCACTATATTTGGCAATATTGATTGCGGCCTCAACAGTTTTTTTTATAGTTTCAGCTCGTAAATCAGTTGATGTGGCGCTGCCTTTTTTATTTCCACAGTAAACTGTAATTCCTAATGCTCCATCACTATTAAACTCAATTGTTTCTACTTCACCGAGTCTTGAGGATACACTTATACCTGTGCTTTTATTAATAGCAACTTCAGCGTGTGTGGAACTTTTTTTAGCCTCAGATAAAGCAAATAAAACCGCATCTTCTAATTGCTTTCTCTCTGCTTGGGTTTCACAGAGAATTTTTTTGATTTTTTCATCATCGTTATGAGTCATTTTTTTGCCCAGCGTATTAAGAGGATTTATTCAAGTTTTATGCTAAAACCTACTTTTTTATTCTATCACTTATTCAAAAAACGCGCATCTGATTAAATTAGCTATCATCAAGATTAATATTTTGGATCAGAGAAAAAAGAACTTGGGATATTAGAATAAAGTGTTTTGTGATATGCTTTTGTAAAAAAATGTATGATAAAAGGGATTGTTTAAAATATCTATTTTTAATTCAATTTGTTTTATGTCTGCTTAGTTTTGATAAACTTGTGCACAGTGCAATAAAATACAATCAAAAAACTTATTCAAAATAATAAGCGATGCATTTATTTTTAGAAATGTCAGTTTAAGCCAATTAGTCTAGCTCATTATAAACAGATAAAAGGATATAATAATGAAAAAAATCGGTATCATAGGTGCAATGGAAGAAGAAGTTTTAATTTTACGTCAAAAAATGGATATTGAAGAAACAATTGCTCAAGGTGGTTGTGAAATATACATTGGAAAAATTGGCAGTTCTTCCGTAGCATTGTTAAAATCTGGTATCGGCAAAACGTCGACTGCTATTGGAACAACATTACTCATCACTCATTATTCGCCAGATATTATTATCAATACGGGATCGGCTGGAGGGTTGGCTCAATCCTTGAATGTAGGAGACATCGTTATTTCTTCAGAGGTTCGTTATCACGATGCGGATGTTACGGCATTTGGCTATGAAATAGGGCAGATGGCTGGAGCGCCTGCCTTTTTTAAGGCAGAGAGTTTCCTGATTGAGATAGCAAAAAAATGCGCTCAAGAAATGAGTTTGAATGCTGTTACGGGACTAATTTGCAGTGGTGATGCGTTTATAAATGGGGCTGATAATTTGCAACGCATCTTAAAAGAATTTCCTTCTGTTATCGCTGTCGAAATGGAGGCTGCTTCTGTTGGACATACCTGTTATCAGTTTGGCGTCCCCTTTGTTGTAGTGAGAGCTATCTCTGACGTCGCTGACAAAGAGTCACATTTATCTTTTGATGAATTTTTACAAATTGCTGCGAAACAATCTAGTTTGTTGGTAGTTAAATTAATAGAAACAATTAATCAATAATTTGGTTACCTAAGCGGTGAGATAGATTACTGTATAGTTAATCTATCTTGGTAATTCGTATTTAAAAAATTATTCCTATGAAGATCAATTGTCTTATGCCATTATTCACAAAAATTACCGTAAGAGTGATCTTCTGCCTGTTGCATGTAACACCATTATACGCATTAAATACACAGTTATCTTCTTCATTAAATCAACAGTCAGCAGTCAAAATAGCCACATTGACTCCAAATTTGGCTGAATTAGCTGTAAGTGCAGGGCTTTCTGATAATTTAGTTGGCGTAAGTGCATATTCAGACTATCCTTCTAGTCTTAGTAAACTCCCAATTATCTCAGATAGTCAAGGCGTGTTTGTAGAAACTCTGTTAGCTGCTAAACCAGATGTAGTGATCGCACAAGAGCAACTTATACCTAGTGGCACTCAATTAAAACTTAAAAAAATAGGATTAGATGTTAGAGAATTTTCATTAGATTCAATTGAAGAAATGATTCAAGTAATTACTGAGTTATCACAATGGACAGAAGATAAAACAATTGGACAGCATACACTGATAAGTATAAAAAATGATGTTAAGGAAATAGATGAACTATTTAATACGCACAATAAAAAATATAGAGTATTTATTCAATACTCGACTCATCCTATTTTGACATCGAATAGAAAAAATATATTTAATGAATTACTTTCTAGGTGCGGGGTGGTTAACATCTTTGGAAATGAAATCAATAAATGGCCAATTGTTACCGAAGAAGGAATAGTTAAATCAGCGCCTGAAATAATTATGGCCATTACCGATGATGAAAAATTTTATGTAGAATTTAATGAGAGCATCCAGAATTTTTTTGTTGTTAGAGAACAAGAACCCAGGAAACATTATTTATCTCTACTTCAGCATAATGACTATATATTTAATAATGTCAACCTCATTATATTAAACCCGGATATCTTTTCCAGGGAAACACCAAGACTGGTGAATCAAACACGTTTTTTATGTGAAGTTATTCAAAAAGAGTTAGATGAATTAAAAAAAGAATAGAGGAAATCCAATGCGTGAAGTAAGAATTTATCATTCAGAGCGGTTAGTTAAAGATCAGGAGTTTTTTTTATCTTTAGAAGCAAGCCACCACATAGCCAAAGTGTTAAGGATGAAGGAGGGGCAGCCTTTGACTTTATTTAATGGCACTTCGCAAGAGTTTTCTTCGACCATTATTCAAATAGATAAAAAGCAAGTAAAGGTACTTATCGAAGACTGCTGGAGTAAGGAATGTGAATCCCCGATAAAAATTCATCTTGGTCAAGTGATCTCTCGTGGAGATAAAATGGAATTTACCATTCAAAAAGCGGTTGAATTAGGTGTCAGTGAAATTAGCCCTCTTTATTCCGAACGTTGCGGCGTGAAGTTAGATAAGCAAAGAGAAGAAAAAAAAATTCAGCAGTGGGAAAAAATCATCATTTCTGCTTGCGAGCAGTGTGGACGAACAATTTTACCTAAACTCAATCCGATTCGCTCTTTGGCGCAATTTTGTCAAAATGAAAGTGCAGCACTTAGGTTAACATTACATCCTAGGGCCGAGGAAGGGATTAATAATCTTATATTACCTTCTGAAAACCCGACAATCGATCTTTTAATTGGCTCAGAGGGGGGATTGACAGATGAGGAAATCGGCTTAACAGTTAAACATAATTTCAAAGAAATTATTTTGGGACCTAGAGTATTAAGAACAGAAACAGCCGCATTAACTGCTATTTCAGCACTTCAGCTAAAGTTAGGGGATTTAGGTTAAAACGTTTATTATACATAAATTTTTACAATCTCACCGCTGTAAAGCATAAATCATAGTAGTAAATATTGTTTTTTTATGTCAAAATGTAATCACATTTAATTTAGATTTGAACGGTAATAAGAAAAATAAAAAAACCTTCATTATAATATTAATTAGCTAATAATTAGTCGCTAGAGATTTCAATTAGTGTCAGGCTCAATTACCTCTTTTTCGCAGCTACTTCATTAAGTATGAAGTGGAATTACAAACCACTAGATAAATAAACTTGAATGTGCATGCAGGTTCACAATGATGGTTTTATCTTGTGCTGATATAAGGTATTTTATGAAACTCACCCAAAAGTTCTCTTTTCTTTTTATTGTTATTATATTTGGTTTCATTATTTATGGTGCTTTGTCTTTTAAAGTCATCAATGATGCGAGGATGGACGGCCCCATATTTTTTCAGCTTAAGCAGTTACAAGATTTAAAAGCCGATAGTATGCCACCCACAGTGTATGCTATAGGTGCTTACGTTGCCGCAAACAAAATATATATAGCTCAAGATACTGCGCTTTTTAATGAACAAATTAAATTATTTCAACAGAGTCGAAATGATTATTTTAGAGATCATGAGAAATGGCAAAAAAAAGAGGCAGATAGACCTGAACTACTCAAGTTAATCGAGGGAGAAATCCATACTGAAGCACTGAGGTTTTTTGAGATAGTTGAAAAAGAATTAATTCCTGCAGTGCAGCAAGACATCAGTGCGCAGATTAGAATAAGTGATTCCAGAGATTTAGCATATAAACGATTAGATGAAGCATTTTTTAATCATAAAGTGGCAGTCGATGAATTAATCGTTGTTATTGATAAATTGTTTACTAGTGATGCTGAAATTGCTTCAACAGAAATTTCTCAATCTCTATTCATTCTTTTGCTCGTTTTCGTTGTGGCTTTAATAATTGTTGCATTTTGTATTTTACTGTTATCAAGAAGTATCATGAAACAGTTAGGCGGAGATCCGAATTATGTTTCGACTATAGTAGAAAAAATAGCACAAGGTAAATTAAATGTGCCTATTGAAGTCAATCGGAACGATAGTAATAGCCTCTTATCTCAGATGATTATTATGAAAAATAACCTTCAAGAGATTGTTTTACAAATCCATAAAAGTAGTGATGAAATTCATTCCGCGGTCGCACAAATTAACTCAGGTAATCAAGATTTATCTCAAAGAACGGATGA
The DNA here is from genome assembly GCF_042432445.1 of Thorsellia kenyensis. Classification (NCBI taxonomy): domain Bacteria; kingdom Pseudomonadati; phylum Pseudomonadota; class Gammaproteobacteria; order Enterobacterales; family Thorselliaceae; genus Thorsellia; species Thorsellia kenyensis. Next base: position 48,414 of record NZ_JBHLXE010000043.1, read on the forward strand.
TGAATTAGCTTCGCTAGAGCAAACATCAGTTAGTATGACTCAACTGACAGAAACAGTAAGAGCTAATGCTCTGACAGCTGCAACCGCAGATACACTTACTCAAGCAACAGTTGATATGGTTGATCAAGGAAGCGCAGCAATGGAAAATATGTTAAAAACGGTCAATGGGATGGGCGAAAGTGCATCTAAGATTAATGATATTACCTCAGTCATAGAGGGAATTGCTTTTCAGACCAATATTTTAGCCTTGAATGCTGCTGTAGAGGCTGCTAGGGCAGGAGAGCAAGGTCGAGGTTTTGCAGTCGTTGCTAACGAAGTTAGAACCCTAGCTCAAAGATCTTCAACTGCAGCCCAAGAAATACAAAATCTTATAGACAGTTCAGTACATATGAGCAACGAAAGTATTACGAGAGCTGCTGAAGTTGATGAGTTAATGGATAAGATAAAAGAATCAATTAATGAAGTATCGATTCTAATCAATCAAATAGCCATAGCGTCCAATGAGCAAACTGAGGGTATTTCTCAGGTCAATATTGCCATATCTAGAATTGACACTGCAACACAGCAAAATGCGATGTTAGTCAGTCAGGCTTCTGAGGCAACAGAGCATTTAGAAAAACAAACTGCTGTGTTTGAAAAAGCCATCGGCCAATTCGAGATTGATGCGATCTCCATTAATAAGTAAATAAAAATTCTTCGTTTTAGTTTCAAAATAAATAGTACATTTAAGAAAGACTAAGCAATTGAATGTATCGTTCTTTAGATTTAATTTCCTAGAATAGGAGAGCTGTATGTTTTCTAATATTTTTCATAAAAATAACACACATAAATTAGTTAAAAGTAAAGCAGATAGCCAAAGATTTTTTGACTCTATTAGCTCAACTGTTCCCTATATAGAATTCACTCCAGAAGGCATTATAAAATATGCTAACACCAAACTTTTAGATACGTTAGGCTACTCTGCAGATGAAGTCGTTGGAAAACATCACCAAAATCTTTGCTTTTATCAGGATGTTGAAAAACCAGAATATAGAGAACTTTGGGAAGGGCTTTCAAGAGGAATTCCTGCGACTAGACGTTTTGCAAGACGTTCTAAAAGAGGAGATAAAGTTTGGTTAGAGGCAAGTTACTTTCCGGTCATGAAAAATGGTAAAGTTGATTATGTTGCTAAAGTTGCAGCAAATGTAACGAAAGATCAAAATGATTTAGATCATAATAGAGCACTGATTACTGCATTAGATAAATCATTAGCAGTTATAGAATTTGAACCAGATGGAACTATAGTTAATGCAAACTTAAACTTTCAGCATGTGATGGGTTATACCAATGAGGAATTAGTCGGTAGAAAACATAAAATATTCTGTACCGAAGAGTTTTATGAAAAAAACCCTAATTTTTGGCAAGATTTAGCTAATGGTAATGTTAAAAATGGTCTCTTTTTGAGATTAGATAAACAACAAAGAAGTATTTGGTTAGAAGCAACCTACAATCCTATCTATGATAGCTTTGGTGAAGTCACAAAAATTATTAAATTGGCAAGTAATATTACAGATCGCGTTGATAAGAGCATGAAAGTTCAAAGTGCGGCCCAAAAAGCCAGTGGAATAGCTCAGCAAACTGTGGTAAGTGCAACAACTGGACGTGAATCGATTAACCAATTATTAAGCAATTCAAAAGAAATAAATCTCGCAGTTGAAGATGTTAATCAACTAATTTCAGAATTAAATCGTTTATCAAAAAATGTTGAGGCAATTGTTTCTACTATAAGCTCAATTGCAGATCAAACGAATTTATTGGCATTGAATGCTGCGATTGAAGCGGCAAGAGCGGGTGAACAGGGAAGAGGCTTTGCCGTCGTTGCAGATGAAGTTCGACAACTTGCTGCAATTACATCTGAATCTACCTCTAAGATTGCAGAAGTAATAACAGAAAATTCGTCAGTAACTCAAAAAATTGATGATAAAATTTCTGATGTGTTCAAAATGACGTCTGCTGGTGAAAAACAAGCAACTCAAATTTCTAATGCGATTGAAGACATTATTATTGACGCTGAAAATGTATCTGAAACCGTTAAAGATCTCTCATTATAAAATAAAAAGCACTCAATGTTTTATCAAACATTGAGTGCTTTGTTCTGTAAGCATCCGACAAACACATGTCGTTCATTCGATTTCGTCAAGTATAATAGGCATTATTGAGACT
>NZ_JBHLXE010000044.1:0-27753 GCF_042432445.1 Thorsellia kenyensis
CATATTTTTAAATCTCCTATTATTTAATGATAGTGTACTATAAAATTATTAACAACTATCCTAATTGATAGGGTTTTGAAACCAGCTATGTCTTAGCGATTGATAACTGAAAGTAAGCAATCGCAAGCATCTAATGAATGTACCCTAAAGATTTGATTGACTTAGGGAGAACTTAGCTAAAACACTAGAGTATCATCGCCGCAATCCAACCAAAAATAATCAAAGGAATGTTATAGTGGATAAATGTAGGAACTACACTGTCCCAAATATGATTATGCTGACCATCAGTATTTAAGCCAGCTGTTGGTCCTAATGTAGAATCAGAAGCAGGTGATCCTGCATCACCTAGTACTGCTGCGGTGCCGACGATTGCCACGATGGCCGTTGGGGAAAAACCTAATTGAGCAGCGATTGGGACAAAGATAACCGTTATAATAGGAATAGTTGAGAAAGAGGATCCTATACCCATTGTAATGAATAACCCAACAAGTAGCATGACTAAAGCAGCTAGTCCTTTTCTATCACCAATGACTTCCATGGAAGTTGTTACCATCGATTCCACATCTCCTGTTGCTTTCATCACGGCTGCAAATCCAGCGGCAGAAATCATGATAAAACCGACTTGGGCCATCATGCGCATACCTTCCATGAAGACATTATCTTGTTCATTCCATTTAAAAACACCGCTTAAAGAGAGTACGGCAAAGCCGAATAACCCGCCTAACATTAAAGAATCATATTTTAATTGCATGCTCACTGTGCCTACTAATGCCACTAAAATCAATATGACTTGTGTCATCTTTAGCTTGGGTAAAGCGTAATTTGCTTGTTTTGTATCCGTTGCTCTGGCATTAATGGCATATTCTCTAGGTTTTTTATAAGAAAAAAAGTAGGCAATCAGCAAGCCAACAAACATACCTAGGAATGGAATGGCCATAGCTGTAACCACCATTTCTCTATCCATGGTCATTTGATAATTTTTGCTGGCTTCTTGCAGATTTTTAAGTAACAATTCATACATAAATATCTCTCCAAAACCAATTGGAACAAACATATAAGTGGCTACTAGACCGAAAGTCAGTGTACAGGCAACTAGGCGTCTATCTAACTTTAAAGTATTCATTAATCCAAGTAGTGGTGGGATTAGTATTGGTATAAACGCAATATGTACTGGTATGATATTTTGTGATAAAAAAGCAGCGGTTAGCAACAGTGCGATAAGCATAAAATTTACGTAGCTTACACTTTTTGCTGAAACTGATTTGCCCGTTAATTGTTTTATTGCATAATAGGCAAGTATATCAGCAATACCTGAACGCGATAAAGCCACAGCAAAAGCACCTAAAATTGCGTAAGAAAGCGCAAGTGTTGCACCGCCACCTAAGCCCTCAGTGAGCACCTCAACTACTTTACTGATCGGCATCTTAGCAATAAGGCCACCAATAATTGCAGAAAAAAGAAGAGAAAATACAACAGAAACACGGCTTAAACTCAAAATAACCATCACAATGATGGCTATTAATACAGAATTTAACTCGTATATCCATGAAAAGGCATTAAACCAAGAAAAATCACTTGAATTCGACATCTTAAAACGCACCTTGCATTAGAGTAGAAAAATACAAAAAAATATAAAAAGAGGCTTAATTTCCTTCTCAATACCAGGTTCATTGGATGGAAACTAAGCTGTTAGTCTTAACTTCTCATCACGTCTGCTCACTGTAAAATTTAGCTTTCACAATAAATGTAGCGCATAAAATAAGAAATTAATGTCTTATCCTAGTGTGGTTTTCTAGCACACACCATGTAGTTTATATCTACATCATCAGAAAGATAAAATTGATTTCTTAGAGGATTAAAATTAAGACCTATCATATGGACAGTCTCTAGATCAGCTGCATCAATAAACTGAATGAGTTCAGATGGTTTAATACACTTTTTAATATCATGTGTACCTCTAGGGACCCATCGTAAAATATATTCAGCTGCAACAATAGCGCCAAGGAAGGATTTAACATTTCTATTGATGGTAGAAAAGAAAATCATACCACCTGGTTTAACTAAAGTGGCACAAGCTCTTACAACAGAGGAAGGATCTGGTACATGCTCAAGCATTTCCATGCAGGTTACAACATCATATTGGCCTGGATGATTATTCGCGTAATCTTCAGCAGTTGTCTGAATATAGTCTATAGTTAAGCCACTTTCGAGAGCATGTAACCTTGCGACTTCAAGAGGTTCAGCACCCATATCGATACCTGTGACAATGGCGCCTTCTTTAGCAAGGCTTTCAGATAAAATACCTCCCCCACAGCCCACATCAAGCACTTTTTTCTCAAATAAACCTTCTGAGCGTTCGGCAATATAACCTAGTCTAAGAGGATTAATTCTATGCAAAGGTTTAAATTCACCTTCTAAATCCCACCATTTGGTTGCAATCGAGTTAAACTTCTCAATTTCTTTGGCATCAACATTCGCATTACTATTTTGTTTGTCCATATCTATGGTAACTCCTTCGATGTTTGACTTGATAAAGATGTGTTTTGCGCTATAGGGTTGATATCCTTAGTAACAATATTATGATTGATATCTGTTTCCTTTTTACTGAACCAGACATGGTCTATTTGATGCTTTATGGCAAGTAAAAGTGCTAAGCCTAAAAATGCGCCAGGCGGTAAAATAGCCAGTAAGAAAGGCGTTTCAATTTTAATGACTTCAATTTCCAGGATTGTTGCCCATTCCCCCAATAAGCTTGGTGCACCTGCAAAGAGTGTTCCTGAACCTAAAACCTCTCGTAATGCACCCAATAAAAAAAGAGCCAGCGTGCTACCAAGACCCATGGCTAGTCCATCAATGCCAGCTTTAAAGACGCTATTTTTGGAGGCAAATGCTTCAGCTCTTCCTATCACAATACAATTTGTTACGATAAGGGGAATAAAAATTCCAAGCGTATGATAGAGGGTAAAGGTATAAGCATGCATTAATAATTGTACGCAGCTCACTACCGAAGCAATAATCATGACATAAATAGGAATTCTTATCTCATTGGGAATAAATTTGCGTAACAATGAAACACTGATATTAGTTAACACAAGTACTAACGCAGTTGCGATACCTAACCCTAAAGCATTTGTTGCAGTATTTGAAACGGCAAGCAACGGGCAAAGTCCTAAAAGTTGAACTAATGAGGAGTTGTTTTTCCAGACCCCATCCACCCATATTTTCATTAAACCTGTAGATTGATTCATTTAAAATACCCTGTAGAATTGACATAAAATATAATTACTTACTCATCAATCAATAATTACATTTAGGAAGCATAGATAAGTCATCATCTAAATTTTGTATAACAGCCACTGCGCGTTTAATGGCATTAACGACAGCTCTAGGGGTAATGGTTGCCCCTGCAAATTGATCTATTGTTCCGCCATCTTTTTTAACCGCAAACGTTTTTTCATTCTCAGCATGGAGTTTAAACCCTGCAAATTGTAAAATCCAATCAGAAATATCCAAGTCAATTTTATCACCAAGCCCAGGGGTTTCCTTATGACTTAAAGTCCTTACACCTAAAATGGTGCCATCTTGTTGAGCTGCGACGAGGATGAGAATATCTCCAGAGTAACCATCGGGCGCAGTAACTTCAGTCACTGCAGCAACTCTTTTTCCATCAACCAGAACTTGATAAACAGGTTTGGGGATATTTCCTAGTTCAGAATTTTCAATCATGACACACTGATTCAATAAAGCGGTCGATTGAAATTCACTAGGTAAAACTTGGGACAATAACGCTAAACGTTCCTGATAAGTCTGTGCGATTATTTTGTCTTTCGTCAAATGATAGACAAAAGCAGTCATTGCGGTAGTCAAGGCTGCAAAAAGAGCCAATTTTATTGCATGTTTTTTTATAAGTTCAAACATAATTTACCTACACTTTAGGCACAAAGTATATTAATGTCCATAAGGTTTTGTTCTGGTTAAATGATCAATGAATGGTACACATAAATTTGCGAATAGTACCGCAAAAGCAACTGCATCAGGATAGCCACCAAAAGTTCTTATCAGCCATACCAAAAAACCCACAATCAGTGCATAGATAATTTGACCTCGAGGTGTCGTCGATGCAGAAACAGGATCTGTTAAAATAAAAAAAGCTCCTAGCATTGTCGCGCCGCTTAGTAAATGGAGGGTTGGGCTTAAAACCGTTTCAGGATAAGTTAAATGGCTGATATAACTGATAGTCCCTAAAGAAAGTAAAAAATAAAAAGGGATCTGCCAGCGTATGATCTTAAGTGCAATTAATAAAAAACCTCCTAACATAAAAGCCATATTAATAGGCAACCACCCTTTCGCCGCTTTCAAATCCAAAACAGGCACAAGAGTTAGAGTTGCACTGAATTCAGTTAATAAATCAGTAAATGTTTTACCCGTATTAAGCCCTTGCTTGAATACATCAAGCGTTGTAGCTTGACTGATAGCATCATACGCAATAAATGTATTAATCGGTTGTTCAAGAAAAATTACCTTTATTACATCAATGATTTGCAATTGATGAATTAGCGAAGAGTGACTTGGGCTTGCCCAAGTTGTCATATGTACAGGAAAAGAGATAAGAAGTACCACGTAACCTACCATTGCAGGATTAAAAATATTATGTCCTAATCCGCCATAAAGTTGCTTACTGACCACGATGGCGAAGAAAATACCAATAACTAAAATCCACCATGGAGCGTATCCTGGGATACTTATCGCAAGCAGCCATGCTGTTAATAAACCAGAACCATCTAAAATGGGTTTAATTGTACGGTTTCTTAATTTTAGAAAAATCCCTTCATATACAAGAGCGAGCAAACTGGCCCAAAGGATTTGAATAATATTACCATACCCTAAGAAATAGGCCTGGACTGCAACGCCTGGCAAAAGAGCCAGTATGACAAGATACATTATTTGCTTATTAGACCATTTACCTGTGGTCGTGTGCTTTTTCAAAAATCTAGGCAACAAAATTTGATTCATTACAGCATCCTTTGAATAAATGTGCTACTCGATTTAAACATTTTCATTATTCTTCAATGCCTCATCTCTTTTAGCAATTGCTCTTAACCTTGCCTGTTCAATAGCTTTTTTACGCTGTGATTCTTTGTCCATATCCGAATGATGTGTTATCACTTTAGCGTCATCTTGTACAAGTGATGGGGTATCACTATTTTTTTGTTCATGAAGGGTTCTTTTTGCTTTTGCCCTTTCCTGCGCCGCAATTATTGCCGCTTTTCTATTTTCTTCTTTAGAGGGTTCATTTACTGTTATGGTTTGTTTATTTTGTGCAATTACATTATTATTCATATTTATGGCGACATCTTCATTCAATTGAGTAACAGAGGTTTTATCATTTGCATTGAGATGGTTTAGTGTTTCTTTGCCGTCTAATTGACCAGCCCTTCTGGCTTTTGCTCGGGCCAATGCAGCTTCTACAGCTGCTTTTCTTGGATCAACAAAATTTTGTTCGATGTTATCTTTAACTACAAGAGATGAACTTACATCGTCCTTACCACTCTGTGTAGATGTATTCTTTTCAGTCTCCTTAACATTTTGATTAAGCTTTTTGGCTTTTGCTCTAGCAAGAGCGGCTTCTATGGCTGCTTTTTTGCTATCTTGAAAATTTGTTTGCGAATCAGTAGAAGTTGCGGGAATATCAACAATACTATTATCTTCAGAGAATAGCGATGTTTGAGGTGGTAAGTTTGTATTTTCTACTGCGGCTTTTTTGGCTTTGACTCTCGCAATAGCTGCTTCAACTGCAGATTTATCTTTGTCATTTAAATTCACATTTATGTTTTTATGCCGCTCTTCCCTAGCAATTTTTTCAGCTTCAATACGCTTTAATTTAGCTTCATATCGCTCTTTGGCCTTTTGTGCCATCAATGCTTCTTCTTTTTCTGTTTTAATCTCTTGTTTGGCAACTTTATAATAATGTACAAGAGGTATATGGCTTGGGCAAACAAATTCGCAGGCACCACATTCAATACAATCAAATAAATTGTGCTGTGTAGCTTTTTCATACTCTTTGCCTTGACTATACCAAAAGAGTTGCTGTGGCAATAACCTTGATGGACAAACATTGACGCATTCACCACAACGTATACAGGGTTGTTCTGGAGCAGACTTTGGTTTTTCATTTAAACTTCTAGCTAACAAACAATTTGTCGTCTTAACAACGCTACTGTCTAAATCGATAGCGTATCCCATCATAGGACCGCCCATGAGAAGAGGCTGCTTATCAAGCTCATCTAGACTGACATTGAAATACTCCATTAATGCTTTGATAGGGGTACCGACTCTGACCCAGTAATTGCCAGGCATTTGGTAGAGTTGCCCGGCAAAAGTAACCACTCTTTCAATCAATGGTATTCGCATTACAATGGCTTGCTGCACGGCATAAACTGTTCCCACATTGAGCATAAGGATCCCAAGGGCAGTGGCATGTTGGCCAGAAGGTATTTCTTTGCCCGTCAGGAGTGTAACTAACTGTTTAGCGCCCCCTGAAGGATATTTTGTCGGCACAACAATGATTTTTGTCGCTAAACGGATCAGATCAATAGATGTCGTTTCTAATGCTGCATGAAGAGCACTGATAGCTTCTGGTTTATTGTCTTCAATACCGATTAAAATTCTCTTAGGATGGAGTATTTTTCGAATGATGTCTAAGCCTTGTATCAATTCTTTAGCATGCTCTCTCATAAGCCTATCATCTGCACTGATGTAGGGTTCACATTCGGCAGCGTTTAGTATTATGGTATCAATCGAAACATCATCGGTTGTGTGATTTACTTTAACGGCAGTTGGAAAACCCGCTCCACCTAGCCCCACAATGCCACATTGATGAATTTCATTAATAATATCGGATGATTTCGCTTTAAGGTAATCAAAAGGTGCTAAAGCATAGGGTGCATCTAGACCATCACTTTGTATTTGAACCGTTAGTACCTGCTCTTGAAAATAAGAAGCATTGGGCTGTGTAACAAAACCTTGCACGGTGCCGGAAGTTGGTGCATGAACAGGGACTTGATTGCCAACCCCCCGAGTGAGTGGTTGACCTTTTAATACTTTATCGCCAGCATGTACAATTAAATCCGTCTCTGTGCCAATATGTTGCTTAATAGCAACTCGGTATTCAGGAAAAATAGGTAAAAAATTTATATCATGGAGATTAGCCGGGGATTTATTTTCTTTAGGGTATATTCCGCCAAAAAAATCCGTAATCGGCTTACCACTATTATGTTTTTGACGAATTATAAATTCACTTATTTTTTTACGAAACATCATTTGTTATTAATTTCAACCCCAGTTATCTCTTCAACAATTTCGCTCTTTCTTGGCTGTTCTTCCAAATTAATTTTACTGAAATTAGACTGGGCTGTTGATAATTCTGTTACAGATATGACAGATAAACTTTTAAATTTCATTGTTCTTAATTCATCATGTGTAATCATAGTAATACAATTTGTAGGACAAGGGGCAACACATAAATCACACCCCGTGCAAGCATCTGTTATTACTGTGTGCATTGAACGCGTAGCCCCTACAATCGCGTCAACAGGGCACACTTGAATGCATTTCACACAACCAATACAATTGGCTTCATCGATAAAAGCCACTTTTTTAACAGGTGCTGACGCTTCTTCTCCAATGGGTTGCGGATCGACACCTAAAAGCTCAGCAATTTTAAGCATGACCTGCTCACCGCCAGGGGCACATTTATTAATTGCCTCCCCATTTTCACCTACTGCTTTTGCATAGGGTTTACATCCAGGATAGCCGCACTGCGCACATTGACTTTGAGGTAAAAGCGCATCAATTTTATCAACAATAGGATCGCCCGTTACGAAGAATTTTTTTGCCGCATATCCAAGTAGAGCGCCACAGGACAAAGCCAGAAGAGACAAAGCAGTGATTGCCACAATAAAATTTTCTAAAAAATATTGAACTACATTAACTATCCACTGATTCATCTTATTTGACCAATCCAGTAAAGCCCATGAATGCAAGTGACATCAATCCTGCCGTAATTAGTGCTATTGAGGATCCTTTAAATGCATCAGGTACATCTGCTAAAGCAATGCGTTCTCTAATTGCAGCGAATAGAACCATCACCAGAGAAAACCCTATAGCGGCGGCAAAACCATAGACAGCTGACTCTAAAAACGTATGCATTTGGGTGATATTCAAGAGCGCAACACCTAAAACAGCACAATTTGTTGTGATGAGAGGGAGAAAAATACCAAGTACTCTGTATAGCATGGGGCTTGTCTTTTTTACCATCATTTCAGTAAATTGGACAATAACTGCGATAATTAAAATAAAAGCAAATGTTCTTAGGTAGACGATATCAAAAGGTACTAAGATGAATTGTTCAACAGCCCAAGAGCTGATAGAGGCTATGGTTAACACAAAAGTTGTAGCAAAACCCATTCCAACAGCACTGGTATACTTTTTTGACACACCCATAAAAGGACATAAGCCTAGAAACTTTATTAAGACAAAGTTATTTACTAATACTGTAGAGACAAAAATAAGCAAGTAATGAGTCATTTTATTGTTTAACTATTCTGTTCTGGTTAACTTGTATAATTAATATATCAAAAGATTGCGGTCGTATTAAAATTATCATTTTAGTTACACCCACAATGCGAATATTAAGTAATAAAAAATTAATAATGCTAAATGTGATTATTTAAGCGCAATTACTGCCACAATTTTACTTTTTTTAATAAACAAAAAAGGATTAGCACGCTATTTAACATGCTAATCCCTTATACTAATGGTTAGCTTAATTAAAGGGGGTTAGCATCTCTAAGCATTGCTGCTTTACTCGCCTGTTCCGGTAAATTAAGTTCAGTATAAGCATTGAATAATAATTCTAAAGCTTCTTTGGTTGCCTGAGAATCTGGAAAATCGATCAGCATTTGTTCTACTCGATTAACGACAGCTACATAAGCTCCACGTTTGTGATAATACTGGACTATCGATAAATCATACTTCGCTAAACGCTCTTTTAGTGCCACTTGGCGTTTATATCCATCTGCTGCATATTCGCTTTCAGGAAAATCGTAGACTAAACGATTAAAATCTTTGAAGGCATTTTTTGCATGCTTAGGATCTCTATCTGACCTATCCACCCAAAGCCATCTTTGCAAAGTGTTATCATCTAGTGCCATGTTAGTAAGACCTTGTAGATAGATAACATAATCAAGACGTTCATGTGTTGGGTTTAATTTTTCAAAACGTTCAGCAGCTGCTAAAGCAAGCGGATATTCACCAGATTTATAGTAAGAATAAACAAGATCGATTTGAGTTTGCTGAGAATATTCACCAAAGGGATATTGAGTATCAAGTGCTTCTAATTGCTTTATGGCTTGACGATAATCCCCCTCTTGCAATGCAGCTTGTGCATTAGCAAACAACTCAGATGCTGGTTTTTCACTCACTTCTTCTTTATTACTACTACAACCAGCTAAGACCAAACATATCATCCCCGTTAGGGCGATTTTATGCATTTTATTAAAGATTTTTTTATTTGTCATATCTATGCTCTTTATTAATCGTTAATACATTTCATTTAGCACAAGGGAAACAGCCGATGAATAGAAGCGTTACCTTCAACATTTAATCATTTTAGCATTAAAACGGCTCCGATATGAACAGCTATTTTGCTTTTTTACCTAAATTCCGCAATTAAATACTATTTTTTCAATAATTTTCACAAGTACAGAATCAATCAGTGACTTTCAAATTTTGCTCCCTCATCAACTGACTGATAAAAAATCAATCGAAGTCATTGCTTCCTCTCAATGCATTTAAATAGACATTGAGAAAGTGTCAAGTTAATTCACAGTAACTTTAACGCATAACACATGTGTCAGATGAGAAGTAAGCTAAGTCGATAACCCGATAATAATTGACTTACTCTATAGCACTAAGTAATCGGGATCTATTAGAGGGATTTCATCGAGGAGTATTTAGTTTAGCGGATAAAAAATAAGTATCTACTCATCTATTATTCTTTCAATTCATTACTAATTATTTCATTTAACTTTGATCTATCGCAAAAATGTGTTTTTCTATCTAAGAAAAAACTTACACATTTAACATTAATTAACTATAATTTAGGCAAGAAAAAATTTAGTCAACATAAAAAATAGATTAATGTGATACAAATCACTTTTTATTGTTATCAATGATTTTCAATTGGTTAAAAATAGCTATTTAAGAAACAATTTGTTATTTTATTGAGCTGAGTATATTTGAAAAAATGTGTTGAGCTGAGTAAAAAATCAAAATAGTTTCCAAGTTAAACTTACAAGTTACATACTTTAGTAACATTTAAACTATTTTTATCATGGAGTCTTCTAACTACAAAAAAAGGTGATTATTATGACTAATTCAGCCCCTACTCCAAAGACTGTTCATTCCAACCAGTCTTTAAAAAAAATGGTTTTGCTAGCCCTGCCATTTATTGTGACCCTTATCATTTTGTTAATTCCCGTTCCGAATGGATTAGAACCACATGCCTGGTACTTTTTTGCTATATTTTTAGGTGTGATCGTCGGGTTAATCTTTGAACCTTTACCTGGGGCAGTCATTGGCTTTACGGGTATTGTTGTCATTGCACTTTTTAGTCAATGGACCTTGTTCACCCCTGAGCAACTCGCTGATCCTAATTTTAGACAAGCAAACCAAGCGTTTTCTTGGGCTGTTAGTGGATTTGGGAATTCCACAGTTTGGCTTATCTTTGGTGCATTTATGTTCGCAGCTGGGTATGATAAAACCCAATTTGGTAAACGTCTATCCTTAATATTAGTGAAATATTTAGGAAAACGAAGCTTAACACTAGGTTATGCTATTACTTTTGCAGATTTACTCCTTGCCCCCTTCACTCCATCAAATACTGCAAGAAGTGGTGGTACTATTTACCCTATTATTGCCAATCTTCCTAGTTTGTATGACTCAAAGCCAAACGACCCTAGTGCAAGAAAAATTGGTTCTTATTTAATGTGGGTTGCTATAGCAGCCACTTGTGTGACAAGCTCTATGTTTCTCACAGCACTAGCTCCAAATTTATTGGCTCTTCCTTTTGTAAGTGAAATTGCGAATATTAACATTTCATGGGGTAATTGGTTCTTAGCCTTTCTTCCCTTGGGCGTTATTTTATTATTACTTGTGCCATTAATTACCTATTGGGTGTATCCACCTGAAGTTAAATTCAATAAAGAAGTCCCTCTTTGGGCTGCTAAAGAACTTGAAAAATTAGGTCCCTTATCTAAACACGAAATATTACTGATCCTGTTTGTATTCAGTGCACTATTTATGTGGATTTTCGCCACTTCAATAATTGAGCCTGCTTTAGCTGCTATGTTAATTATTGTTTTAATGCTCTGGTCAGGGGTACTTAATTGGAACGATATTCTTAATAATAAACCAGCTTGGAATACACTCACTTGGTTTGCAACACTTGTCGCACTTGCCAGTGGTCTGACTAAAGTTGGCTTCATCGCGTGGGTAGGTGAAATTGGTTCAGCTGTGTTATCTGGTTACAGTCCAATCATGAGCACTCTTTTACTTGTGACAACCTTCTATCTTCTTCACTATCTATTTGCCAGTACCACAGCCCACACAACGGCTTTACTCCCTGTGTTCCTTACTGTAGGAATGGCAGTACCAGGAATTGATATGTTCGTACTTTCCTTGATGTTGGTTACTTCCTTAGGAATTATGGGCATCATAACCCCATATGGTACAGGTCCAAGCCCCATCTATTATGGCAGTGGATTCCTTCCTGCTAAAGATTTCTGGCGCTTAGGTACAATATTTGGATTTATCTTTTTAATAGGACTTATAGGCTTAGGTTATCCTTGGATGTCCTTTATATTCCAATAAACGACCATCAATAACATTATAAGCAATTGATAATAAAAACGTCCTAACCAACAACCATTTTCTTAGGGCGTAAAAAAATAGCGATGTTTAGTAAAAAGAATTCTTTGATTATTCAAAGCATAAGTACTCAGTCACACTCCTTTTCTTAACAACTGATAAAACTAGCGGAGTAAATTATGAAAAACACATTAGCTCACCAGGCTCCATTCCAATTTCCTAATGGTGGACTTGTCAAAAATCGCTTAGTTATGGCGCCAATGACAACAAGCGCAGGATTTTATGATGGCTCAGTCAGCGATGATTTAGTTGAATACTACAAAGCCAGAGCCGGTACTATCGGCACCATCATTGTCGAATGCTGCTTTGTTGATAACTTAGGCCCTGCTTTTCCAGGTGCATTAGCGATTGATAATGATAGAATGATCCCAGGGCTTGCCAGAATTGCAAGAGCAATTAAATCAAAAGGTTCTAAAGCCATTTTGCAGATTTATCATGGCGGTAGAATGGTAGAGCCAGAGTTAATCGGTGGTAAAACACCCATTGCACCGAGTGCTGTTGCAGCGCCAAGAGAAGGGGCTGTCATTCCAAGAGAAATGAGCGCAGAAGAAGTCGATATGATGATAACCAAATTTGGTGATGCGGTCAGTCGAGCAATGAAGGCTGGTTATGATGGTGTTGAGATCCATGGAGCTAATACTTATTTAATACAGCAATTCTTCTCACCTCACTCCAATAGAAGGAATGATAAATGGGGAGGCAGTAGAGAAAATAGAGCAAATTTTCCTCTTGAAATTTTGAAAATAACTCAAAAAATGGCTCAGTACTACGAAAAACATAATTTCATTATTGGCTATAGATTTTCCCCTGAAGAAATTGAAGAACCAGGAATACGTTTTGAAGACACACTTTATTTACTAGATAAGTTAGCAGAGCAAGGCTTAGATTATGTACATTTTTCCATGGGACATTATTTAAGAAATTCACTAATTAATAAAGAGGACGCTACACCGCTTATTACCCGATATATAAAAGAGCGTTCTGAAACGTTGGCTAAAATCCCTGTCATCGGTGTAGGCAGTGTAGTCAATCTTGGTGAAGTCAATGAAGCGCTAGCGCATGGGTATGATCTTATTGCGGCTGGAAAAGCGTGCATAGTTTATCCTGATTGGGCAGATAAACTAGCAGAAGAAGTAAAACTTGAATTAACGATGGAATCAGGTCAAAGAATCGCCCTTAAAGTTCCAGAACCCCTTTGGAGATTTTCCCTTGTCGATGCCCTTATAAGAGAAGCTGAACCTACAGTTAAACATTATAAAATGGGGGTTTTTGAAGAGAAAGTAGAGCTTGAAGCGCAGAAACTTAAAATTAGCGTAGAGTTATCTACAGACAGAATTACCGATGTGATGATGGAAATCGATGATACCTTAGATATAGACTTTACTGAGACATTTGAAGAGATCAGAAATCGCATTCTGGTGGCAAATAGCCCTTGGGTTGATGCCGTAGCGGGTGCTACAGCACAAAGTGAAGCACTTAAAAAAGCAGTATCACGTGCGATGACACAATCAACCAAAGAGCATATTTTAGCGACGGGTGGTAATTTAAATGAGCTGCAACACTTTGATGTCGTTGTTATAGGAAGTGGTGGCGCTGGATTAGCTGCTGCAATTCAGGCTCATGACGATGGTGCTAAAGTCCTCATTATTGAAAAGATGCCTACCATTGGCGGAAACACGATAAAAGCTTCTGTTGGAATGAATGCTGCAGAAAGTATTTTCCAAAAAATCAAAGGTATTAAAGATGATCGTACGCTTTTCTATCAAGAAACATTGAAGGGAGGCAAATTCATTAATAATCAAAAATTACTTCACTCATTTATCCAAGATACGCCAATTGCAATCGATTGGCTAGCTGACAAAGGAATAGAGTTAAGCGATATCACCATAACTGGGGGAATGAGTATAGACAGAACTCATCGACCAGCCGATCGCTCTGCTGTTGGGGGTTATTTAATCAGTGGACTTTTGAAAAATGTGGTTTCTCGTGGTATTGAAGTCATGCTTGATACAGAAGTTGTTGATATTTCATATGAAAATGATACGCCTAGCGCGGTAAAAATTAAAGATGATAAAGGTGAAATATCTACTCTTAAAGCGAAAAGTGTCGTAGTTGCAACAGGTGGATTCAGTGCTAATGCCAAAATGGTAGAGCAGTACAAACCTGAGCTTAAAGGTTTTGTAACAACTAACCATCCCGGAGCAACGGGCTGTGGCATAAAATTACTCACAGAAATAGGGGCTGATACCATAGACTTGGAGCAAATCCAGATCCATCCTACTGTAGAACAAAAGACATCTTATCTTATTTCTGAATCTATTCGAGGTGGTGGTGCCATTTTAGTTAATCATTTTGGCCATCGATTTTGTAATGAAATGGACACGCGTGATCATGTATCCCAATGCATAATTTCTTTACCACAGAAAAATGCCTGGATAATTTTTGATGACCAAGTACGCCTGAACAATAAAGCGTCAGAAGAGTATATAGAACAGGGCCTTGCTATCGTAGCTGATTCTTTAATTGATTTAGCCCATAAAATTAATATAGAGGAAAGTGCCTTAGAACAAACACTTAAACGCTATAATCAATGGGTAAGTAAAGGCAAAGATGAGGAGTTTGGGCGTGAAACCGCATTACGCTATCAATTAGAACAAGCCCCCTTCTACGCCATTTTGATTGCCCCTGGTATTCATCATACCATGGGAGGAGTCGTTATTAATCAAGAAGGTTCAGTGCTTGATAAAACCCGTTATCCAATCCGGGGAGTCTTTGCAGCAGGTGAAGTTACTGGCGGTGTTCATGGCGCTAATCGTATAGGCGGGAATGCCATCGCTGACATTATCGTATTTGGCATTAGAGCCGGAAGTCAGGCTGCTCATTATGCACAAAATAAACGGTAATTGAAAAGTATTTCAATTGACATTAAAATCTCAAAAATCATAATGATATTTTTGAGATGTTTACATACCGTGCCCTGAAAATACGATTTACTTAGGCACGGTATTTTTTATTATACGTTATAAGTCATTAGTTTTAAGTTATAACCTATATATTTTTTTAAAATATTTAAGTTGGTCATAGCTCATCATGTTTGTTATAAACAAATAAAAAAATTGCTGTGATTTGGAGACGTAATGCAACAGGGCCATATAAGAACTGTCCACGCAGTCATGATGGGTTCAGATATTTCTATAAAAAGTAGAGATGCTGATGCTGAAACATTAAAAAAAGCACTGCAACTGGTTCATCATTATGAAAAAAAACTGAGTGCAAACAATAGTGACTCACAATTAATGAAAATTAATCAAATGGCAGGTAAAGCACCTGTTTCTGTCAGCGAGGATTTATTTGAGTTAATTACCATAGCTAAAGAAGCCAGCCTAATGCCTGGTTCTCTGTTCAACTTTGCCATTGGGCCTCTTGTAAAACTTTGGAAAATTGGTTTTTCTGGTCATACAATTCCTAATGAAAAAATAATTCAAGAAACACTGCTTAGATGTCTTCCAAGTGAAGTACTTCTGGATTTTTCTGAACGAACAGTCTACTTGCAACAAATCGGTATGGAGATTGATTTGGGCGCCATTGCTAAAGGATACATAGCAGATATGGTCAGGGCTTATTTAGTCTCACAATCCGTCAACTCTGCTTTAATTGACTTAGGTGGAAATATACACTCCTTATCCCAATGTGAACCACTTTTAGCGTATAACGAATCAATTACGGAATTGAGTCATAATCAAGCCTCTTTAATCAACCCAAAGTGTGCTAAAGAAACCCAATATGTTCACTCACTGAATTGGTCTGTTGGGATCAAAACACCATTTTGTGAAAATAATAAATTTTTGGGCATTCTAAATATAGAAAATGAATCGGTTGTGACGACTGGGATCTATGAACGTTTTTTTATCAAAAACAATCATCATTATCATCATGTCTTAAATACTCTCACAGGTTACCCACATGACAATGACTTAGTCAGTGTCACCGTCATATCTAAACGTTCAACTGAAGGTGAAATTTGGTCAACGCTTTTATATGGTTTGGGTTTAGAAAAAGGCCTAGAAGCAGTAAAAAATAACAGTGCCATTGAGGCAATATTTATAACAAGAAAAAATGAAGTCGTTATCAGTGATAAGATGAAAGTTTGTTTTGAGCTTTTAGATCAACATTACACGCTTCTATAAGAATCCGTATACTGCCTGCAAAAATATAAGTATGCTTATGTATCAACTGAGATCATAAAATTAACGCTCAGATTTAATGCTAATTGAGATTAAAATTGGGATTAAAAGGCCCCTTTGTCTAGATGAGGCCCTATGATAAGACTATGATGAGTAATTTTAAAGGATCATAGAAGCAATCCATCCAAAAATGACTAAGGGAATATTATAATGTATAAATGTTGGCACCACTGTATCCCACATATGGTTATGCTGACCATCAACATTTAAACCTGATGTCGGCCCTAAGGTCGAATCTGATGCAGGTGAACCCGCATCACCAAGCGCAGCCGCTGTACCAACCAAAGCCACCATGCCCGCTGGAGTGAATCCTAATTTAAAGGCTATGGGAACAAAAATAATTGTAATTATTGGGATTGTTGAAAAAGAGGAACCTATTCCAAGGGTAATAAATAGGCCTACCAACAGCATAGCAAGCGATGCCAATGCTTTATTATCGCCTATAACGTTCATTGAAGAATCAACCAAAGTACTTACATGCCCAGTTGCCTTCATCACAGCGGCAAAGCCTGATGCTGAAATCATGATAAACCCAACTAAAGCCATCATCCTCATACCCTGAGTAAAAACATGATCCTGCTCTTGCCATTCAAATACGCCAACTAAAGAAAGTATTGCAAACCCGAGCATCCCCCCCAAAATCATAGAGTCGAAAATTAACTGAACCACAACAGTTCCCAAAAGTGCGACCATAATCAAAGAAATTTGTAATTTTGACAATTTTTTGAATTTATGCTCATAGGTCTCATTCGGATCGAGAGCTATTGTTTTGTATTGCCTAGGTTTTCTGTAACTTACGAAATAGGAATACAATAAACCTACTATCATACCTATAAAAGGCAACGCCATAGATTTTACAACTAAACTTCTTTCAAGGACGATGCCAAACTCTTGGGAAGCAACGTTTAAATTGTAAAGCAGTAAATCATACATAAATATAGCACCAAAACCTACAGGAATAAAAATATACGTTCCGACTAGACCAAAAGTTAACACACAAGCTACAAGACGTCTATCAAGATTAAGTTTGTTCATCAAGACCAATAATGGGGGGATCAGTATAGGGATAAATGCAATATGTACAGGGATCACATTTTGTGAACTCATAGCCGCTACTAAAAGAATTCCTAAGAGTAATAAGCTGATTCGCTGATTATTTTTGGCGTTTCCTTCTTTACCCGTAAGAATTTTTATTGCTTTACCTGCTAAAAGCTCGGCAATACCAGACCGCGCAAGCGCGACTGCAAATGCCCCTAAAATTGCGTAGGAGAGAGCAATAGTAGCTCCTGCTCCTAAGCCTTGAGTAAATATTGAAATAACCTCTTTAATGGGTATCTTGGCAATCACTCCACCTATTAATGCGGCTAATATAAGTGAAAAAACAATAGAAACTCTACATAGACTGAGTATAACCATTGCACAAACCGAGACGATTATTGCATTTAATTCATATATAATTGAAAACATAGCACCCCCCATGTAATGGTTCTATTCTTGGCTTGGCAAAATATTTGCAGGCATCAATTCCCAAAATATATTTTGCTTAATAAGGGTAGAAGCCTTTTCTATGTCTGGAGCAAAAAAACGGTCTTTATCATAAAAACGGACGCTTTCTCTTAACTTATTTCGCGCCTTTTCTAGTCTCGAAGAAGTTTTCTTATTATTCCTAAAATCAATACCTTGACATGAAGCAAGCCACTCTATGCCTAGCAAGTATCTTGTATTTTCAGCCATTTCCCAGAGACGACGCCCTGCTGCTGGCGCCATGGAAACATGATCTTCTTGATTAGCAGATGTAGGAATAGTATCTACACTGTGTGGATGTGATAACGCCTTATTTTCACTGGCTAATGCAGCCGATGTGACCTGAGCAATCATAAAACCTGAATTGACACCACCATCATTGACTAGAAACGAAGGCAACTGCGAAAGATGCTTATCCATCAATAGGGCTACTCGCCTTTCTGAGAGATTAGCGATTTCAGCAATCACTAAAGCGAGATTATCTGCAACCATAGCGATGGGTTCAGCGTGAAAATTTCCTCCAGAGAGTATATCTTCTTGCTCGGCAAAGACCAGCGGATTATCTGAAACTGCATTTGCTTCAATATGCAATATATTAGCTGCAAACCTTATCTGATCTAAACAAGCCCCCATGACCTGTGGTTGGCATCTTAGGGAATATGGATCTTGCACTTTATCACATTCACTATGTTCTAAAGATATTTCACTGGCTTCATCTAATAAGTACCTGTAGACAAAAGCTGCATCAATTTGCCCTTTTTGACCTCTGACTTCATGTATTCTGGCATCAAAAGGAGTTCGTGATCCCATACTGGCTTCAACACTCAAACTACCACAAACACATGCTGTCGCGTAGAGTTCCTCTGTCAAAAACAAGCCCTTAAGAGCATACGCAGTGGATACTTGTGTACCATTTAAGAGTGCTAAACCTTCCTTAGGCCCTAATGACAGGGTTTCTAGACCCGCTATTTTTAACGCATCCTGTGCGTTTAACCATTGACCGTTGTATCGTGCACTCCCCTCACCTAACAAAAGTGCTGACATATGTGCTAATGGCGCTAAATCTCCTGAAGCACCCACTGAGCCTTTTGCTGGGATCATCGGGTAAACTTGATGGTTTACCAAGGCGATAAGCGCATCAATCACTTGTCTTGAAATGCCCGAAAATCCTCTTGCCAGCGAATTTATCTTTAATACCATGATTAATCTAACTACATCATCTTCCAGCGCTTCTCCTACCCCTGTTGAGTGAGATAGAACCAAAGATTGTTGTAGTTTTGAAAGATCTTTATTCGCTATTCGGGTCTGAGCTAAAAGTCCAAATCCTGTATTAATGCCATAAGTTGTTTTCTCTTTGCTAACGATTTCATTTACGCACGCAACGGCTCGTTCTATTGGCGCATTAAATTTTTCTGATAAATGGATCTTAGTCGGATTTTTAAAGATAGAACGACACTGCGCTAATGTTAATTGCCCTGGCACTAACTCTAAATTAAAAACAGTATTCATATTCATTTTATTTCACCATAGGTAAGTTGAGGTTATGAGTTTTCGCGCAGGCTTTGGCGATATCATAGCCTGCATCTGCATGACGCATGACACCTGTGGCCGGATCATTATGCAGAACTCTGGCAATTCTTGTGGCTGCTTCATCTGTACCATCACATACTATGACAACTCCACTGTGTTGTGAAAATCCCATACCTACCCCCCCACCATGATGAAGACTTACCCAAGTTGCCCCTCCCGCGGTATTTAAAAGCGCATTAAGTAGTGGCCAATCTGATACGGCATCTGACCCATCTATCATACTTTCTGTTTCTCTATTAGGGCTAGCAACAGATCCTGAATCAAGATGATCTCTACCTATCACAATCGGGGCACTTACCTCCCCATGACGTACCATTTCATTAAAGGCCAGTCCTAATTTTGCTCTATCACCAAGCCCAACCCAACATATTCGAGCGGGTAGCCCTTGAAATTCGATCCTTTCACGCGCCATATCTAACCAATGATGTAGGTGTGTATTATCCGGCAGCAACGATTTGACTTTCTCATCCGTTTTATAGATATCTTCCGCTAATCCTGACAAAGCAACCCATCTGAAAGGGCCTATTCCTTGGCAAAACAGCGGCCTGATATACGCGGGAACAAATCCTGGAAAATCAAACGCATTTTTAACACCACATTCCAAAGCCATTTGACGTATATTATTTCCATAATCAACCACTGCGCTTCCGCGTTCTTTGAGTGTTAACATTGCTTTAACTTGTTTTGCCATTGATTGCTTGGCAGGTATAACAATAGAATCCGGTGCTTTTTCTCTGGCTGTTTTCCATTGTTCCATAGTCCAACCTGATGGTAGATACCCATTTATAGGATCGTGTGCACTGGTTTGATCAGTTGTGATATCAGGCGTTATACCTCGCGCAACAAATTCGGTAAAGACATCAGCAGCATTACCTAATAGACCTATGGATGTCGGCTTATTCTCCTTTTTTGCAGTCTCTAAAAGATTAAGTGCTTCATCTAAGCTTTTGGCTTTTTTATCCACATATCCTGTTTTAATTCTAAAATCAATTCGTGTTTCATCGCAATCTACCGCGATGATATGAAAGCCAGCCATCACCGCGGCAAGTGGCTGTGCCCCACCCATTCCTCCTAACCCACCGGTCAGAATTAGACGGTTAGCTGCATTCCCATTGAAATGTGTTTTTGCCATAGCGACAAATGTTTCATAAGTACCTTGGACAATCCCTTGCGAACCAATATAAATCCATGACCCCGCTGTCATTTGGCCATACATCGTCAACCCTTTTTTGTCCAATTCATGGAAATGATCCCAAGTGGCAAAATGAGGTACTATATTGGAGTTTGCGATAAGTACCCTTGGGGCATCTTTATGTGTTGGGAATACACCGACGGGTTTACCGGATTGAACTAATAACGTCTCATCGTCTTTTAGTGTTTTGAGAATTTCTGTTATTTTATCAAAACATTCCCAATCTCTTGCTGCGCGACCTATTCCACCATAAACAACTAAAGAGTGCGGATGTTCTGCAACCATAGGATCTAAATTATTATGAAACATTCTTAGCACAGCTTCTGTTTGCCAGCTATGACAAATTTTTTCGCTGCCTGTTCTTGCTCTAATTTCTCTTTTGGGATCGAATCTTTTATTTACAGATGTCATTTTTTTCTCCATGTCATGATCTGAGTTATCTTGTTTTAAAAGGTTTTGATAACTCATTAAGTTCACTTTCAGTCCTTGTTTGCTTGTTTACTTTCAATACTCTTTCTTATTATTGCTTCTTATTCTGTCTTTTTATGAACTGATAGGTTTTCTGCTCAATGCTTTCGAAACTCTCCTTTATATATTCTTTGCACCAATGGGTTTTTACCTAGTTCATAAAAAATTTCCACAGGCTGATCAACAGCCCAAATGGCTAAATTAGCCAAATAATTAGGCGAAATAACTCCAATAGAGGTTGATCTATTAAGTGCCTTGGCTGCATTAACTGTGACTCCCTTTAAAATCTCTTTTGGCGTAAGATTGAATTGGACAGCAGCCATATTCATAGCTAATCGTATTGATGCCATAGGTGCCGTACCTGGATTAAAATCGGTTGACACCGCTATAGGTATTTTGTGGCGTCTTAATAAATCAATTGGCGGAAGCTTAGTCTCTTTTAAAAAATAGAATGCTAAGGGGAGGAGCGTTGCTACTGTACCTGAATTTTTCATAAGCAAAATGTCACTTTCCTCGAGATACTCTATATGATCGACAGACAAGCCCTTGAATTTGGCGACAAGTCCACTTGCTCCTAAATGAGATAATTGTTCTGCATGGGCTTTAATCGGTATACCTAGCGAGTGGGCCTTTTCAAATAATCGTTTTGCATCGTCTAGGGAAAATGCAATTTTTTCACAAAAAATATCTACAGCTTCAAACAGTCTTGCGGTAAAAAAATCAGGAAGCATTTTGTCAATCACTAAATCTAAGTACGCACTTTTGTTATGTATAAATTCGTTCGGGACAGCGTGTGCACCTAAAAAAGTAGGAGATATATCGATAGAATGCTTGTTTTGCAATTCTTTTATGACCTTTAACGTTTTGAGCTCACTATCATAATCTAGCCCATACCCTGTTTTGATTTCTATCGTTGTAACCCCTTCATTCATGAGTGAGTCTAATCTTGGTAGACTTAAATTATATAATTCTGCCTCACTACTTTCTCTTGTTGCTCTTACCGTACTTAAAATCCCACCTCCCTCTTTGACAATGGATTCATAAGTTGCACCATTTAATCGTTTTTCCCATTCATAGGCACGGTTTCCTGCAAAGACAAGATGGGTATGACAATCGATGAGACCTGGGGTTACTAACATATTTTTTAAATCATGATATTCTATGTCATTACTATTAAACGCATAATGCCCCTCATCCTTTGCGATAAGCCCAATAATTTGCTCATTTTGAATAAGTAAATCATGAGCATGTAAAATGCCCGTCTTATCAGCAAGTGGGTGATGTGAAGCCCAATATCTCCCATTAATTAATCGTTTAATACTTAAATTTTTGCTCTGAGTCATATTTACTCCAGAAAATTAACAAAGTATTGATTGCGTCTTGAAAATGTGTGTTAAAGATACCTATCGTTTAAATAAAAGAGAAATCCATATTCCCACAGAGTGATAATTGCTTATTTTTGTTGATAAATATGTTGTAATTTTGTTAACTGCGTCACTAAATAGGCAGCTAATTGCGCTGTGCGATCATCTATGTCGTAGTGTGGATTAAGCTCTGCTATGTCAACTAATCGCACTTTTTTACTTTGGTAGATAAGAGACAAAAGTATTTCCACCATTTCTAGTGAAATTCCTTTAGCTGACGGAGCACTGACTCCTGGAGCTTGCATAGATGAAAATACATCTAAGTCTATACTGAGATAAATATGATCAACATTTTTGATAAAATCAACTAAGAGATCTTTTCTGTCTAAAAAACTATTAGGGGACAATTCTTCATCTTTAATAACCGTCACTGCTAGCTGTTTTGCTGTTTCAAATAGCTTAGCTGTATTACTATTGACGTTAATTCCAAGGCAGCAATAGTGAAATGGAATTCCCAGCGCTTGGAATACACTGGCTATTTGTAAAAAGGGAGTGCCTGAAGTTGAGCGATCATCTTCTCGTAAATCAAAATGAGCATCGATATTAATAATTCCAATTTTAATTTCACTAAACTGCTGACTGATTGGTTCTAGATTACCTTGTAAAATATTTTGACACCGCTGAAAAAAATCATCATTCTCGTACATGTTTCTATCAGGGCTTGTGTAGGATAAGCTTGACTTCTTAGCATCCATTTGGTTTCCCGAATTAGAATTTATATCTTTAATAAGATAACCAGCTAGCCCTAGGGCATTACCAAACGCGATTTCGTGTCCTCCTCCAAGCAAAATGGGATGGTATTTTTTTAACAAAAGATTAGTTACGATTTTGATTTGTTCCTCTTGAAAATGTTCAAGCTGATTCGTCTCGCAAATATGATCACCAAAATCAGTGATGCAGTAGTCATCATGAACAGCTATATTTGCTAGTTTTTTTCTAATTAACAGTGGTCCCTCTACAGCGCCTAGGCGCCCTTGATTTCGATTAACTCCCTCATCAGTTCTAAGTCCAAGTAAAGCCATTTTGGACTTAACTTTTCGGTTCGACAAATGAGATGAACTATCCTCTTCATTTTGAGTTATCAATTGCAATTGGTTTAACTCTCTTGTTTTCACAATATTATGCCAACGCCTGTGTAATATCCCGTCACCATCGGAACGCCCTGTCCAATTAAATGTCATTATTAATACTCCTTTATCTTACTTACTTATTTAGGGAAAAAAGAACAATTAACACACCAATAATGTTCATAAGAGCTTTTAAAATCATAATTAGAGTGTTAAATATTCCATAATTGATTTAGTGCATGATCTAGTTGCTTCAATCAAATCCGCTTCTCTTCCCTCTGCTCTCATCGCAGGGCACATAGTCGTAATAACCCCTAACAGCCTATTTTTGTTAATAATAGGAGCTGATATACCCCAGATCCCTTCATCCACTTCACCTTGACTTGTTCCAAAGCCCTGCTTTTTTACTGATCTCAACTCAGCTAAAAAAACAGATACATCGTCTAAGCTATTCTGATTGTACTTTATGGCTTGGAGTGCTTCTTGTTTATCCATGAACGCTAAAAGTGTTTTTGCGGTTGCACCTTTATTTAAAGGCGTTCCTTTGCCAACAGAAAAGGAGCATCTAAGTGCATGCTGACTCTCAACCAGCTCGACACAGATGGCTTGTAATTTGCAAGGTACCATGAGTGCAACTGTTTCTTTTGTCTTAACCGATAGTCTCAGCATTTCAGGTTTTGCAATGTCTAACAGCCCATTATTTTGAGAAAAATTATTTGCCATTTGTAACGCTATAGCCCCTAAAACATAGCCTCCTTTCTCTTTCGCATCGACAATAAACCGATTTTTTTTTAATACACTCAAATATCTATAAACACTGGATACAGGTATATTTAAATGCTTAGCAATCATTAAAGGAGATGAGGGTCCCTCCTTACAAGCAATATAGGACAAAATATCTAGTAATCTATTATTAGTCATAGTCCTCCTTAAAAACTCAATTAAAAAAACACATCACAAATTTAAACATTTCTTTTTTGGTTTGGCACTAGATTTAAAGCTAGCTAAATTTTTTCGATTAACTCCCGTATTCGTTTTAGCAATTCGGGAGTTAGGTCATTAAGTTATCTATTTAGTTATTGAGCTATTTATCACAAAAGACTCTACTGAGTATTCATGTTCCATTACCCCTGCATTGCAATTTCTATAAGTTTCTATTCTTTAATGAGCGATAAAATAATGATGCTTAAGAATACACATAATGCAGAGTACTAATAAGTTAAGCGCAATGACTAATTTATTCTCAGATTGTGAGAATAAATTAGTCATTATTTTGAAGTAGAGCAAAATTATTCATGAGAAACAATAAAATAAATGAAACAAATTTTAACTAATTACTCTCTTTGTTATAATTGAAATGTGTTTGTAATCCCGCTAAAAATAAATTTTATTGGCAACTTGATGTAAGTTTTGTAAAAGATGTTTGTAGATTAAGGATCGCTGCTGCCCCGCTAAATTTATAGTTGCTTAGTAAAGTCGTATTGAATCTATTAAAAAATGAAACGACTACCAAAATAGGGAAATTACATTAGCTAAGCTAAAAGAGATATGAAAATTAGAGTAAGAAAGATGATAAGAGCATAGAAGGTAAATATTTCACTTATAATTTAATATATTTAGAGGAAATATTTTTTAGATTATTAAAATGAGTATTTAAAAGGGTTTAGTATTTACAGTTCTTAATGAAACATTTATTTGATGCTTGCATAATGATTTTAATTTAGATGAAATCAAATCATTTATAGAATATAGGGGACTAGATTTGAGTTCTTTTAGACGTATTAATTTACTAATATTTGGAAATTCAGATAACTATTAACCTAGGTAATAAGTCAGCTTACCCTATTTTACTACCCAGGTTCAATATTTTAGATTTGTTCTACAGAAACACTCTTCGGATCGTTTAAGACTGTTTTTAGCTGATCTTTATCAAGTTCACCAGTAAAACTTCCAACAACCACAGTAGCAACAGCATTACCCACTAGATTAGTCAGTGCCCTAGCTTCTGACATGAATCTATCTATTCCATAAATAATACCTAATCCCGCAGCAGGAATTGCGCCAACGGTATCTATCGTCGCAGCTAATACAATAAACCCACTACCTGTAACACCCGCTGCACCTTTAGATGTAACAAAGAGCACAGCAAGAAGGAGAATTTGTTCATATATAGTGATAGGAGAATTAGTCGCTTGTGCAACAAATATAGCTGCCATTGTAAGATAAATTGATGTGCCATCTAAGTTAAACGAATAACCGGTAGGAAGAACTAATCCTACGCATGATTTTTTAACACCCAACTTTTCCATTTTAATCATCATACGTGGTAACACTGATTCAGAGGAGGAAGTACCTAATACAATCAACAATTCATCTTTAATATAACGAACCAATTTAAATACACTAAAACCTCTTAATCGACAGACAATACCTAAAATAACAAATATAAAAATAAGGCACGTTAGATAAAACACTCCCATTAACTGTGCTAAGTTAAGTAATGAAGATACGCCATGTTTACCTATTGTAAATGCCATTGCACCAAACGCACCTATTGGTGCAACTTTCATAATCACGCCCACAATACCGAACATAATTTCCGAGAATTTTTCAATTTGAATAAAAATGACATTTTCTTTTCCACCATGACGCTGTAAAACGAATCCGAAAATCACTGCAACAAAAAGTACTTGTAATATTTGACCACCTGCAAAGGCTCCAACAAATGTTTCAGGTATGATATTAAGAAAAAATTCAGGGACAGTTTCTAATTTTTTACCTTGAATGGAGGAAATTTCTTCAAGTGAATTAGCATCGATATTCATACCCTGGCCAGGTTTTAATACATTAACAATAATTAAACCAAGGATAAGTGCAACTGTACTCATTACTTCAAAATACAACAATGCAATTCCACCCGTTTTACCTACATTGCGCATATTGTCCATACCGGCGATCCCCATTACAACTGTACAGAAAATAATAGGTGCAATCGTCATTTTAATGAGTTTAATAAAACCTTTACCAAAAGGTTCCATCTGCTGGGCAAGTTGCGGGTAAAATATTCCTAATGCGATGCCAATTACCACGGCAACTAAAACTTGCATATAGAGAATTTTGTACCAAGGTTTTTTATTTGTTTGCTTTGTGTTCATTCTGCCTCCTTATTTTTTAGCGCAGGCAGTATACAGATTCAAAGGCTATAAAACATGAATTAGTTCACGTTATTTTAATAAATATTTGCTTTTTATTATTCTTTGCACAATAAAAAAGCAATTATACAATTATTGCAACAATTCACGATTAAAATTCAATCTAGATTAAAAGGATATAGAACACTTGTATTAAAAATAAAGCATCTGACTTTACCAAATTAACTTTTGTTTGATCGTTTTTTTAAAGTGTAATTCATCAGGTTTATAAATCATTTCAACGCTTGTTTTACTTGTTGTAGTAGGCCATTCATAGCTATTGCTTATGCGTTACATCAAAAAGAGAGTTAAAACTGTTGTCCACTTTTTAAGCTTAGTAATAATAAAATGATCACTAAGATGAGATGAGATGAGATGAGATGAGATGAGATAAATATTACTGATTCAATACAATTTATATCAAATACAGATTTGATCATTTTTGCCGTCATAGGTATTTATTTCTTCATTTCGAGAAGCGGAATTATATGCAATAAATTCAGTGTAGTTCTGTTAAGAGATGCCAAATTTTTTGCTGCAATCTTATTATAGAAAGCGCTTTGATCTTCCTTTAATGTTACAGAGACTATCCAATTTAATTTATTTTATATACCTGAGTGCATAAGAAAGATTTTAAATACTTTTACTGCACGCTTTACCCTTGTGCAAGCATAAGAAGAAATAACATGAGTTCCTATTTTTTTAGTTTGTTTTATCCACTATTTTAACTCAGATTAAAATTGAAATTATATTCATCAATAAACTGAAGTAATTCTACGGATATCTGAACATTTTCATCCGATAATTTGGTCGTATAGAGATAATACGTTTGACTAATTACTTTAATTTCACAAGCTAAAAGAATATTTGTCTAATGCCTATGTGTTTAACTCTTTTGGTTCGATAATATTCCTATACGCTTACTTTAGTACTTTCCTTTATTCGCTTCTTACCTAATTTTGATTTTTTGCACTCTCAAAAATTCATTTTTTGAACTATGAATTTTTTTTCATGTTCTGCAAACTTTTTCATCATAGGCATAACTATGCCAGTAAATTTTAATCT
>NZ_JBHLXE010000045.1:0-4289 GCF_042432445.1 Thorsellia kenyensis
TTTATTACGAGTTGTTCTGTTGCGCACATAAGAATTTATTTTAAATATAAAAAACATTATCGCGCTGAGTAATTCTAATTATTCCCTTCAATTTTTTTCTTTAACTCTTCTATATAAGCATAATTTTTTTGTTCAGCAACAGATAAGATTTTTTCTGCTTCATCTTTATTCTCACTTAAAACAAAATATTTAAAATAATGACCATTTACTGGGTTATTTTGATTTATTAGGACGTAAAGGTACTTTTTTTCTAAATAACTGTATAAATCGAAATGCTTATTAAAAATAAACAAAGGAATGACAATAAAGAAAAAACCAAAAAGTATATTAATTTTTGTTGTGCCGCGTTTTATAAATTCCACTCTGCTTTCATTAAATTCAGTTTTTTCTCTGGTAACAAAGGAATTTGTCTTGGAGGTGGAATTTTTTAAATTTTCATTTTGGGAAAACCTAGATGCATATATTAGAAAGACAGTCATTGTAAAATAATAGCTAATGAAAAAGTAATGTCCCTGGAGCCAGAGCCAATCCGAAACTTTAATTAACTCATTTTGTTCAACCTTACTATACGTAAAAATGCCAATAGACAAAAGTAGGATATTTGATAAAACTAAAAATATTAGAATTGCTTTGTTTAGCATGATCTTTTTAAAAAATAAAAATCGATCAGACAGAAAAAAGCTTTGCATTAATATGGTAGTAAATACCACCATAAAGATATTGCAAGCAGTTATAAATCCCTCTAAAAGACCAGTATCATCACTTGGCGGAATACTATATCTAAGTAACAACAAAGTGAAAATTAGTGCGAAAGGAAAAATAATTTGGTAAAGAGCAAGATTGATTCGCACAAGTTTAGCTCTCAACCATGTACAAATCTCCAGAAAAACATGGATGAAAACAATTAATACAATTACAAAATTTTCAGCACCCAGGAATTTAGGAAAATTAATACATAATACAACGTAAATTAAAAGAAATAGTGATAAAACGAGAAGGTTTTGACTTACCTTTAATGTTAATTTTTCATTATTGATAAAAGGATTATCCCCTGAAACCCAAACCTGAGCAAGTGGCAGGAGAAACATTATAATCATTATTTGATACACAACAAGTAAGTCCCTATGACTCTCATTAACTAACCAATCATTCTTATAATTTAATTCGCCCCCTAAAAGAAAATATTGAATTGAAATTAAAAATGCTGGAAGCAATAAAGTTTTAAGTAATACAAATCGGTTGTTTGTTGCATTATTTGACGGTAACTGTAAAAGGATAAGCCCAAGCAAAGGGAAGCCAAAATATAGAGCATAAAGTATTAGATAATTTGGGTTCTCAAAATTAATGAAATCTGTTTCATAAGAGTATATGCTACCAAGGTCATCTAGCCCCAAAAATAGAAAAAAACGAATTTGAAACAAAGCGAAGATGGCAACGCTGAAAAAGCTGATAAAAAAAACAATAAATAATTTCATAAATTCCCATGAAAGTATATTTAAAAGAAAAGTTAGGCATAATCTATGCAGCGTATTGAAGTTCTGGTAGCATTTTTTTATTTACTTGAGCAATCACATGTTATTATAAGTAATATAATTGTGCTTTTAAAGCAAACTTCTAAATTATTATACCTTGTGTAATTGCTCTGAAATGCTGTCAATCGAGCACTTTTTGTATAAAAACTTATCTATTGAGTTTAGATTTCAGTCCTTACCATAGTTGCTTTGGGATGAAGGTTGATTTATTAAGGCTTACTATCAGCTATTTTGAAGCTAATGAGTCATAACCTGTATCGACTATAAAACATTTAAAACCATCAATATACTAAAAAAATCTTCTGTATACGTTCCATCATGCCGTTTTCCTACACTGAGTTATTTTTGAATAGATAGTTCAAAACTATCAACAATAAGATGTTTTTTATAAGATGTTTTTTAGTTGAATTACTCCCTCGGCTTTAAGCGATGGCTTCAGAGCAATCAGTAAACACTCATTCTTTTGTTATTCAATGAGTCAGCTTTGTTAAAATCACGAACAAATCTTGTTTATGAGCCCATCGATTCAATCGTTTTTGAACAGTACTCCAATTTCAAAATTTACAGTGTAAATCTCACAAAGACACTCCTGATAGTTCCTAACTTATAGGCTCTCAAAAAAATCGGACTGCTTATTTGCTATAACCAATATTAGCACGGTTAAAAAATTTTGTAGGAAATCCCATTGATACTACAACTCAAAATCAATCTTGGCAGAACATTTATTCTTTTATCATAAATTAGCTAGCTAATTTAAAAACTACATCGCATTTATCAAAAACCATTTACTTCAATGAGCTGTTTATCAACTACTTTATACAAATTTTTTTATCATTCATTCAATGTCAACAGGCCTAAGTTATATTGATTTCTTTGATTACTTATCATTTTCTCATGAGATTAATTTTGAAGTTTTTAAAAATATCTAGTGTATCAAATAAAATATTTTTCTATACATATTTTACATAAAGGTTCTATTGATAATAAGTAGGAAGTTTAATACTAAACTAAAAATAAACTCCCTTTTCCAAGACTTTAATTGATGTTCAAAATGCCTTTCATACGGCACCATTGGCTGAGTTCTTCGCCAGTTAAAGCATGAGATTATGCAATGGCTAATAATTTTTCTAGAGCTGACCACTGTCTACTATCTGAAGAGAGTTGATTTAATTGTTCTTTATGATTTCTAAGCCAAGCATCTAAAGAGCTTTTAGATACATTGAGTTCTTTGGCTACATCTTTCAGAGACCGGTCTCCTCTATTATTAGCCAATTTAATTGCATTCATTTTAAATTCATCTGAAAATTTTGGGTTAGCCATATTTTTAAATCTCCTATTATTTAATGATAGTGTACTATAAAATTATTAACAACTATCCTAATTGATAGGGCCAGTAATAATAACTATTGCGATTGGCGTTAAATACTGAACATAATGTTTGTACTGGGTAGCTTTGGTCGAGTTTCTTGATTATCAAGAATTGTTCAGCGTGTCTATCATGAGCAAAGCTGAAGCCTTTTTTAAGATTTCATTATGTAGTTTAAGCTTTGCGATTTCTTTTTTAAGCTTCTGTATTTCAACTAGTTCTGGAGATATCGCTGAACCCGATGCTACCTTGCCATTTTGTTCATCTTTATACTGTTTAACCCATTTGCCTAGTCTAGATAAACTCACATTCATGACTTGAGCCGCTTCTTGTACCGAATGATTGTGCTCAGTCACTAATTTGACACATTCAAGTTTGAATTCAGTACTAAAAACACGTCTTGTTTTCTTGGTCATAATTTTACCCTCATTATTTAATGATACTCATTCTATCACCTCTTAATGAGTGTCCGAAATCGGTATACCAGAACAAATTAACTTTTGTTTGATCGTTTTTTTAATGTGTAATTCATCAGGTTTATAAATCATTTCAACGCTTGTTTTACTTTTTGTAGTACCCCATTCATAGCTATTGCTTATGAGTTACATCAAAAAGAGAGTTAAAACTGTTGTCCACTTTTTAAGCTTAGTAATAATAAAATGATCACTAAGATGAGATGAGATGAGATGAGATGAGATGAGATGAGATGAGATGAGATAAATATTACTGATTCAATACAATTTATATCAAATACAGATTTGATCATTTTTGCCGTCATAGGTATTTATTTCTTCATTTCGAGAAGCGGAATTATATGCAATAAATTCAGTGTAGTTCTGTTAAGAGATGCCAAATTTTTTGCTGCAATCTTATTATAGACAGTGCTTTGATCTTCCTTTAATGTTACAGAGACTATCCAATTTAATTTATTTTATATACCTGAGTGCATAAGAAAGATTTTAAATACTTTTACTGCACGCTTTACCCTTGTGCAAGCATAAGAAGAAATAACATGGGTTCCTATTTTTTTAGTTTGTTTTATCCACTATTTTAACTTAGATTAAAATTGAAATTATATTCATCAATAAACTGAAGTAATTCTTCGGATATCTGAACATTTCCATCCGATAATTTGGTCGTATAGAGATAATACGTTTGACTAATTACTTTAATTTCACAAGCTAAAAGAATATTTGTCTAATGCCTATGTGTTTAACTCTTTTGGTTCGATAATATTCCTATACGCTTACTTTAGTACTTTCCTTTATTCGCTTCTTACCTAATTTTGATTTTTTGCACTCTCAAAAATTCATTTTTTGAACTACGAATTTTTTTTCATGTTCTGCAAACTTTTTCATCATAGGCATAACTATGCCAGTAAATTTTAATCT
>NZ_JBHLXE010000046.1:0-73005 GCF_042432445.1 Thorsellia kenyensis
AGCTATATAGTCACTCTTCAAGACTTGATTTTTTCACCGACATCAAAAAGCGTATAGCGTCTTTTTATGTCTGCTTTTGGTCATATCTTGCGAGTGCCCACACAGATTGTCTGATAAATTGTTAAAGAGCATCTAGTATTTCTACTAGGTAGTCGTAAGTAATCTTCTTAACGACAGGGCGCACATTATATTCACCCTTTTTGTTAACGTCAAGTGTTTTTTTAATTTATTTTCACTTTTCGTTTGACTTAGTTTTAAACTTCTATCAACTTCGTCATTAGGCGGCGAATTATAGAGACTATTTTTAATCTTGCAATCTTTTTTCTTAAAAAAAATATCGATCGCTCAAAAAACAACTCATTAATCTATTTTTTAGACTCTCTGGTTATTTAAGTAGCTCATTTTTAATTGCTCTAACCCCTATTCATTTTTCTAGAAAAATAGATAAATAATACGCGCTCTAATTTCTAAAAATTCCCTCATCCATAACTATCTACTAAACTTAATTATCTACTAAAATAGGGAGCCTCTTTAAATTTCTTACTCATGACAGATATAAGTTATCCAAAAAGAAATGAACCACTATGTGAAACAGAAAAGTCTTAACACTGAACTTAAAACTCATGCTCACTCAACAAAATTCCTCTCTGTTTACCAAAATAAATAGGATTTGCATTTATTTTTTCTTTTACCCTCTTTCCCGCGCTCAAATCATTAATCCAATAATTTAAGTTCCGCAAGTTCTTCTAAATGATATCTGTATAAGACATCCTTAAGTTCAAGCGCAGCCTCATTGAGCTCAGTGCAAATTGCTAAATTTTGCTCACAACTGTATTTTAACGGTGCTTCATGTTCTAGAATCCACGCCGTTCTTCTTGCTATTGCTTGGCCTGAATCTACTAACCGGGTACCCTCAGGAAGAACTTTTAATAATTCTTCACTTAACAGAGGAAAATGAGTACAGCCCAAAACGACTGTGTCGGGGGCTTCTTTCATTTTTAACCATGGTTGCAAAATATTTTCTAGCCTATGTAAATCAACGGGTTTTCCATGCAGCTTATCTTCCGCAATATCTACAAGCTCTGATGTGCCTAAAAGATGTATGGATGTATCTGTCGCGAAACGTTCAATAAGTTCTTTTGTATATTCTCTTTTTACCGTTGCTTTAGTTGCTAATATTCCGACTACTTGATTGCTAGTGAGTTTAGCGGCTGGTTTTATAGCAGGCACTACGCCTATGATTGGAAAATCAAAAGTCTCTCTTAAAGGCGGCAAAGAGACAGTACTTGCCGTATTACATGCAATTACTGCTAAAGATAGAGGGTATTTGGCATTAACATGTTTTACAATGCTAAGTACTCGTTCAACAATATATTCCTCAGTTTTTTCTCCGTACGGAAACCCCTCATTATCAAATGCATAGATAAAATGCAATTCAGGGATTAAGGCTTCAATTTCACTATAAACTGATAGACCACCAACCCCCGAATCAAATATCAGAACGGTTGGCTTGCCTTCATGTTTAGAATCGGTATTCGCCCGTGATGTAAAATGCTCTTCCTGTAGGTTGATAGCCATATACAGTCTCTCTTTGCTGGTTAAACATATCTGCTATTCTACCACGAATTGTAACATGAGTTGTAAAATCATAACTTAGAGAAAGATCAAATTGTTGATTAATGGGTAATTTAACAATTTCATTTTTCAACTGATCTGGGAGAAATCGTATATCGTTACGTCTGCCTTCATAATGATAGCTCACCCCTGCATTCAAAGCATCTTTATTAAAATTTAATAGATAATTTAATTGTTTCTGCGCCCTTCTAGGCAGTCTGTTGCCAGTTCTTTTATCTTTAGCATCTAAGTAAGTAAGAGATAATTCATGCGAAAACATATCAAACTCTTTTGTGAATTCTAGTTCAGCCCCCTTAATCTCTGCCAAACCTATGTTAATAAATTTTGTATTCTGATAATCAATAAGTTCTTTAATCTCATTATGATAAGCACTGAATTTAAAATTTATCTCTTGTAATTCTCCGTTCAGCCCCAATTCATATTGCATACTCTCTTCTGGCTTCAGTTCACTGTTTCCACCATATTGGCTATATAGCTGAAGTAAATTAGGTGCTTTATAAGCATGCCCATAGCTAAATGAGACATCTGTATTAAATATAAAGGGATGACTGATCCCTAAATGATAAGTTTGATGACCACCAAATTGACTTTGTTCATCGTGCCTCAAGGCTAATTCAGTTATCCATTTATTGTAAGTCTGCTGGCCGGTTATAAAAATCCCGTTATTTGTTAAATGCAAATGAGATGATTTTAACTCTCCAGGTTGAATCTGTTCTGTGGTTTGTTGTTGCCATTCAGCCCCTAAGTTGATAGTTCCTCCATCATGGCGCAAGGAGTTAATTACTTGGAATTGATTTAAATTCGCTTTATCATTTGAAGCAGTAATATGTTTTTTACCCTTTTTACGATCAAAATTATAATCATTCGTCACATTATGTGTTGCAATAACTTCTAATCCATATCTCCCTTCAACCCAATTCACCCGACCATCAATACTTTGACTTTGCAGCTCTCGTTCATCAATTAAAGCATTAGGATCAATATAAGAATTGAAGCCATCATATTTATTTTTATTATTAAATGCATAGGCGCGTATGTGGCCAGAAAGACGATCAGTAAATTGATGTGCTAACGCGAACCAACCAAAATAATTTTTAAATCCATCCTTGTCCGTTTGTCGGTTTCCACCAGCTTCAGGCATATTAGCAACTGCATCAGTCCCTTGGCTTCGATGAAAACTTAATGCTCCATTTATGATTGTATCACTCGTTGAAATTTGTTGAGTAATATCATATCGTTGATCATCAAAAGAACCTAAACCCAGTGTCAATTGTCCTTTTGTTTCTTGCTTATTTTCTGGATACGTAATTAAATTTATTACGCCGCCTATTGCATCTGAGCCATATAATGCACTCCTCGCTCCTCTTATATATTCAATTTTTTGTATCATAGATAAGGGAATTTGACTGACATCAGGTGCCCCTGAGATATTCGCTTGGTTCAAGCGTATACCATCTATGAGCACAAGCACATGACGTGATTCTGTTCCTCTTACAAATAAACTCGTTTGTTGCCCTACTCCACCTGATTGAGCTAAATTAATTCCTGGAAGTCGCCTTAATACTTCAACAACTGATTGCATTTGTTGCCTTGCAATATCTTCTCTAGTCAAAATAATAGTTGGGGCAATTACAGAAGCTATAGGTTTAATGTAATGATAAGAACTAATAGTAATTTCTTCTTGTTCAAGAGATTCACCAGTAGTGACAATTTCGTCATTCATAGATGTAGGATTATTGTTAGCCAACAATTCAAAGGAACAACAAGACCAAAGTATAAAAGAAATTAAACTCACTGATAAGAAATGTTTAAATATCTTAAAGCTGAATAAGAAATGAAAAAATAAAAACAATAAAGAAGTGACCGACTGAATCGGCATAAAAATAATTAACATTTTTTAAGCATCCATTAAAAACACGATGGATTGCGCGGTGAATCGGTAGATATATCGCGACCTACAATTCTATTGCGGCATCATACCAGGAGGTTTTCGGGCTCAGTCGTTCTATAATTTTTGGTTATAACGTAAAAAATGACTTCCCATCTTTACTGTTTCACTAAGGGATAAAACAATTGAAAAAAATTATTTTTACCAAGAGTTATCCTAAATGAAATTAGACAGTGTCTGCAAATTGCGTATTTTTTACTTCGAACTTTACCGCTGCGCGTCAGCTCTGGGTTTCCACCAGATTCCCTTTCCTAGAAATTCACTATAATGTATAAGTAAACTTAATTCAAATAAATATGCCTAAAAAATTAAACAAATATAAGCATTCAATTCATTCGCTCTAATACTGAAAGGGCTGTTTTTATTGCAAAGAAAAAATCTGAACAATTTAAGTCACATATGCATTTTAAAGAAGAGATAATCACTTTATGCAAGGATAACTTCATTGAACTTTTTAGACCGACACTTGCTCTACTAGAAAGATTGGAAGAAGATTTAGTTTTAGGTAATCTGGTCAAAAAGATAATTGAAGTCAGCAAAAAGGAATATTTAGAATTTTCAGTGCGACTCATCACTCTACAGTTATTGATTCAGTATTGTTATCCCCTCTATTTTAGAAACTACTCTGCTGTTCGGCTTATTTCTCCCATGGCTGTAATATCTAACGATTAAAAGCAAGGTATTAGGCAAAACCTTATTCTTTATGAGCTAATACATAGAGGATGGTTAAAATTTCTATGCTGGTCACTAATGACTTGAATTCGCTGATATTAATTTTTACTTTAAAATAGCAGATTAAGGAACTTCCCCCCATTTAAACTCAGTTATTTTGATGGGTAGTTAGAAATAAGTTTAGACGATAAAACGATTGCCTTATGTTGGAAAAGCCCCTTTGCATCGCTGCGTTTAGTCATGCAGGCTAGTGGTAAATTTTTTGGATAATACAAACAAGGGGCTAGCATTGAACGTTACCTGAATAAATTAAACCTTTAAAAACAGTTTA
The DNA here is from genome assembly GCF_042432445.1 of Thorsellia kenyensis. Lineage (NCBI taxonomy): Bacteria > Pseudomonadati > Pseudomonadota > Gammaproteobacteria > Enterobacterales > Thorselliaceae > Thorsellia > Thorsellia kenyensis. The sequence continues at coordinate 4,587 of NZ_JBHLXE010000046.1, forward strand.
ATTTTAATAAAATTAGGGAGAATTGACCGATAAGCCGGGTTCTGTCGTGGACAATCATTCCTCTAGACCAATAATCGCTCATTGGTTCAAGCAGTCTACCCGAGTTCTATGCGGACCACACTTAACGAACCCCTATTTGACCTTGCTCCGGGTGGAGTTTACCGTGCCACGAACTGTTACCAGTCGCGCGGTGCGCTCTTACCGCACCCTTTCACCCTTACCTGTTCTCTTTCAAGCCATCGGCGGTTTACTCTCTGTTGCACTGGTCGTCAGTTTTTAACTGCCCAGGCGTTACCTGGCACCCTGTCCTATGGAGCCCGGACTTTCCTCCCCTTTACCTGTCTCCTTTTATAAGGACAACAATAAAGCAGCGATTGTCTAGTCAATTCTCACGGACATCTTAGTACAAAAAAGAATATTAGTAAAATGTATTCGTATTTTAAAAATAGATTGAAGCTTATAAGCTCAGTATTTTACAAAACTGCTATATTAGATTAAAACTTTTGATAATCTATCAAGAATATTTGTTCATCCACTCTTTTGACTTATCTTATTTAAAATAGGTTTTAGTTATTTTTCCTTTTTTTATCAAAGAATTCTTTTCGCACTTTTTCTATATGAATAGTTAAGAACATTCGTTCATCGTGAGTCATCGCCTGATGATGGTTTTTCTGTAAATACCAATCTATTTTATGAACACACTCGTAGGCCTTTGCATAATTTTTTGCAATTTCTTCATAGAGGGATTCATCATCTGATTCTACGTACTCACTGCTCAGCATCCTTTGAGTAAAAAATCTAAGGTGAGTTACAAAACGTTGGTATGTTAAAGAGTCCTCATCATAGTCTATATTTAACTGATACTTTACGAGTTTCAAAATATCTTGCATGACTTGGGTTAAATTATTAATTAAATCAGCATTTACTCCCTGAGCATTCTGGGCATTTACAAGATGCATTGCAATAAAAGCGGACTCATCAATTGGTAAATCCACATTCAAACGGTTTTTTATGATACTAAGCGCTTCAATGCCTAATTGAAATTCTCTTGGATAAAAGCGCTTAATCTCCCAAATCATTGCATTTCTCAAGGCAATTCCTTGCTGGTAACGTTCGATTGCAAAATGACAGTGATCTGTTAACGCAATATAAATCATATCGTGGAGTTTACCTAGACGAGATTCTGCGATTTGAATGATATGACTACACGTTGAAAGAACCTCCATAGGAATTTGATTCATCAACTCGGTCATATGTGTCACAATATGATGATTTGACATAGAAAAAATCTTTTCCACTTTATCCCCATCAACTGACTCACCAATTTTCTTTTGAAAACCAAGTCCTCTGCCTATAACAACCTGTTCGTTACCGGAATGATTTAAAGCGAGTACAACATTATTGTTAATAATCTTAACGATTTTCATAGACTCCTCCTTACTTCAAATCATCTCATTCAAACATAATTTATAAGTATTTATAACTTATTTTTCAAAAATAACTGATTGGTATCTTAAAATGGATTGCAACTAACAACCTTTAAAGAGTGGCAGTCTTTTACATTAGATAATGTAAGAAATCAGCTCAATGAAGTGAGAACACACACTCATTGAGCCAAAGAAAAGTTAGCGTTTTAGATTAGAGCCATTAGATTTTATGATATCCTGATACCAATAGAAGCTTTGTTTACGTTTGCGTTCAAGCGTTCCATTACCCTGATCATCCCTATCCACGTAAATAAAACCATAACGTTTTGACATTTGAGCTGTACCCGCACTGACTAAATCAATCGGCCCCCATGAAGTGTACCCCCAAAGTTCAACTCCATCCTTAATCGCTTCTTCCACTTGAACAAGATGATCATTAATGTAATTGATACGATAGGTATCATTAATTTGACCATGTTCATCGAGTTTATCAATAGCACCTAAACCATTCTCAACAATAAAGAGAGGTAATTGATAGCGATCCCATAATGAATTTAGTAATATCCTCATTCCCAAAGGATCTATCTGCCATCCCCATTCAGAGGATTTCAAATGTGGATTAGGAACCATATTTAAAATGTTTGCTTGTGCTTTAGCAATTTCTTCATCAGCAGTAACACATCCACTCATGTAGTAACTAAAAGATATATAATCTACCGTGTGTTTCAAATCTATTTTATCTTGCTCGCTGATATTCACCGTTATATTATTATCTTTAAAATATCGAAGCATATAGCCAGGATAAGCTCCTCTTGCCTGAACATCACCAAAAAATAAGCTATGCCTGGTTTCGGCCATAGCACTGTGTACATCTTCTGGTTTACAAGTTAATGGATAAACTAAACCACCAAGTAACATATTACCGATTTTACCTTCAGGGACTATCTCGTGACATAATTTTACAGCTTTAGCACTTGCAACTAATTGATGGTGAATGGCTTGAAAAATCTCAGATTGTGAAGAACCTTTTTTTAAGCCTACGCCAGTAAATGGCTCATGAAGTGCCATATTAATTTCATTAAACGTGAGCCACAATTTAACTTTATCTTTATAGCGTGTAAATACTGTTTTAGCATAACGTTCAAAACAGTTTATGGTTTCTTTATTACCCCACCCACCTTGATGAACCAATCCCATTGGCATTTCATAGTGAGATAAGGTGATCATAGGTTTAATTCCATGTTTGTGCATACATTCAAATACTTTATCATAAAACTCAAGCCCTGCTTCATTAGGCTGTTGCTCATCTCCTTGAGGAAAGATTCGAGCCCAGGCAATTGAAGTCCGTAAACAACTAAAACCCATCTCCGCAAATAAAGCAATATCTTCTTCATAACGATGGTAAAAATCAATGGCAATATCTTTTAAATTAAAATCACCAGGTGTTCTGGCATCAAGTTCTAAAGAGAGTAAACCTTTAGGTTGCATATCCGAAGTTGTTAACCCTTTGCCGTCTTTAAGATATGCACCCTCCACTTGATTAGCTGCCACTGCGCCGCCCCATAGAAAGTTTTTTGGAAATGCTGTTGTCATTATTTTTTCTCCTTTGATTGATAAATGAGCTTAAAAACTTACTTTACTCTGACACCCCATCTAATAATTGGCGATATTGTTTTTCATAACCTAATGCATTCCAATCGCCATCAATGATGGTGTATGTAATATACTTTTTATGTAACCACCCTGTGTCGGTATCATTCTCATCCACTTTCAGAACCTCAGGGTTAAACTCTTGAATAGTTTGGTTATTATCCAATAGTTTATAGAAATGCTGCGCTGGAGGAAATTTCTCGTTGCCTATATATTTAACGCCTAAAATTTCACTCTTTGAATAGGCGGGATAATTAATACTGAGTCCTGTCCCAGCAGGTAGTAATGGACTTTTTCTATCCCAATTTTGAGCCAATGTGCTCACCATATTAACTGTATATTCGACAGAATCAGGCCAATACTTTTCTGTACTAGGAAATCCTTTAAAAGCAATCAATTCATCGGTATTCCAACCTATACTTACAGCCAATGCAGGATAACCATAGCGAATTGCTCTCACTGCAGCTCCCACAGTTCCTGAATTAATTTGAGCCACACCAGTATTCGGACCATCATTCACTCCAGAAATCACTAAATCAGGCGGTGCATCACGCAAAATACCTAAAAGACCAAAATCTAACGCATCTGCTGGTGTACCAGGAAAACAATAATGCCTATCTCCCTCAACATGATAAGTAAAAGGTTCTTTCTTCATAGTAATTGCAGAGCCAATGCCGCTTTGATTCGTTGCAGGTGCGACTATCCAGGCATCCATGCCTTTTGACAATAATTGCTTTTGTAGTTCAACAGTACCAAAAGAACGACATCCATCATCATTCACAATTAATACCTTTAGTGGTTTGGAATCCTTAGCCATAACTAATGAAGATAATCCTAGCATTCCTAGCAGAAAAATTAATTTTTTAAATTTCATCAAATACTCCTTATCCTTGGATACATTAAAATGATTAAACATACACTGATTATCTAAACCACAACTAAAGAGGATGAAATAATTACTCTTAGAGTCTATTACTTTATCCTCTCGGATCTTTAGCTTCTCTGAATTAAACTATTTTGTTTCTTGTCCCAAAATGGCTTTTCCTTTTTCTAAATAGCTGACGTCGCCAATTTCTTTAACTTCAAACTGTCCATTTTTATAATGAATTTTGGTTACGCTTGCATTTTTTATACCACCTGCGGGTAATTGATAGCCTCCTTTGAGATTATCAACTAGCGCACCAATGCTTAGGCCGTGAGAAACAACTAATATAGGACCACCACCTTGATCAGCACTTTGTTTAGCTATTTCTTCTATACCTGCACGTAACCGTTTAGTAATCGTTGCATAATCTTCTGCAGGCCAATTACTTGGAGGATTTTTTTCCTTAGCCATTTTTACTTTTTCTAAAGCAGCCACACTGTCGGCAAATTCTCTTGGGGAAACATCACTATTGAACCATTCATCAAATGTCATTCCTTGATGTTTAGCTATGTCACTCCACATATTGTGGTTCAGATCGCCTTCATATGTGCCAAAATTAAATTCCCTCATACGCCAATCTTTTTGGACAACTAATTGATTGGAAGTCTGATTTTTTGCAAGAATTAATTCAGCAGTTTGAACGCTTCGGCCACTGTCACTACTGAATGCTCCGACAAAAGGAACATCTTGAAGCCCTACAGCTACTGTATTTACCACCTCTTCACCCTCAGGTGTTAATACAGCATCAGACCAGCCTTGTACTCTATCTGTTGTATTGAGCATAGTTTTGCCGTGGCGTACTAAATAAATTTCCACTTCTTTATCAACGCTTCTTGATTGCATAGGTGTACTGCATGCACTTAGCAATATCGAAGAAAGTAAGCAAGAAACTAGTAATCCTTTTTTTGAAATTTTATTCATTTTAAATCCCATTATGGCACTCCATTCATAATTTACTTTAAATAAATATAGGCTATTTTATACGTCAATAGCCTCTACTTGACTAATTTTAATAATGGACGACTCGTTGTTGCTTCAGTTTCATTTACTGTAAGCACGTCAAAATAATTTTCTGTATTTGTCACTAAAACTGGCGTAGTTAAATCAAATCCTGCTTTAACGATCATATCTTTATCAAAAGAAATCAGTTTCTCACCTTTTTTAATACGTTGTCCCTCCTGGATATGGGCGGAGAAATATTGTCCATTCAATTGAACAGTATCTATACCAACATGAATTAGTAACTCTACACCTGAATCCGTTGTGATACCAATTGCATGTAAGGTTTTAAATAATGAAGTGACCACACCATCTGATGGAGCATAAACATGATTCTCGCTTGGCAAAACAGCACATCCTTTCCCTATTAATCCACTTGCAAAAGTTTCATCTTTTACTTCAGATAAAGGAACGATTTTTCCAATCAAAGGGCTATGCAGTGTATCAACAACAGATTGCATAGTATCTGTTTCTTTTCTATTAGAAGTAATGGTACTATTATCATTAGCATGAACTGTCACCTTCGGTAATCCAAAAAGATATGTCCCTATAAACGACAAAATCATTGCAAAAACAGTACCGATTAGTGCACCATACCAACTACCATCAATACCTGTTGATGGTATGATCTGCAAGAAAGTAAAAATACTTGTTAGACTAGGTGAATAAACTTGCGTATTGGCATACCCGATGATCCCTCCCCCTATTGCACCTGCTATGCAAGCAATGACAAAGGGCTTTTTCAGTGGTAAATTCACCCCATAAATGATGGGTTCAGTGATACCAAAAATACCAGTAATAGAACCTGAGCCAGCAAGGAGTTTTAATTTGGGATCGCGACTTTTCAAAAATACAGCAAATGAAGCAGATACTTGTGCTAACACCGCAGGTAAAATCATAGGGACTATTGGATCAGCTTTTAACGTATCTAAGTTATTATACATAAGTGGTACTAAGCCCCAATGCAATCCAAAAATAACAAAAACTTGCCAAAGTCCGCCAACGATTGCCCCTGCGCCTACAGCAAAAGTATCATAAATAAATTTAAATCCTTGACCTAGGCTTTGTGCTAAGGTAGTAGTTAATGGCCCTACCAAAATCAGAGTCAAAGGAACAACTATCATCAAACATAAAAGAGGTGCTATAAGATTCTTAATTGAAGAAGGCAGAATATTATTGAAAAATCTCTCTGCATGACTCGCTATCCACACAGAAAATATTGCAGGCATTACAGAACTACTGTAACTCATTAATACAACAGGTATCATTAAAAAATCTATACCCTGAGCACCGGGTTTTCCAGATTCATTAAATGCATTAACAATATCTGGATGAACTAATGATGCCCCTATAGCCATACCTATAAAAGGGTTACATTTAAATTTGAGTGAAGAAGTATAACCAATAATAATGGGAAAGAAATAAAACAGCGCATCACTCGCGGTATTCAAAATGAGTCGAGTTCCAGAAGTAGCTTCCCATAATTTTAATTGATCACAAAGGGCTATAATTCCTTTTAAAATACCACTTGCAGCTAATACACCTAAAAAAGGGGTAAAAATTCCTGAAACTAAATCTACAAATTTTTCTAATAGATTACCAGAAGATGTGTTCTTACTGTCAGCAATATTTAGATCACATTCAGCCGCAATGAATTTGAACACATCTCCAACATGATTGCCAATCACAACTTGAAATTGTCCTCCGCTCTCTACGACCATAATCACATCAGGATGATTTTTAAGTGCCTCCCTATCAGGAATATCTTTATCATTTAATTTAAATCGAAGGCGAGTAGCACAATGCACTACACTGGCTACATTTTCTTTGCCCCCAACTAAAGCAAGAACATCTCTAGCTGTTGCTTCATATTTTCCTTGTTTACTCATATAATTACCCTCATTAAAAAGCTTACTTCATAATAAAATCTATTTAAATTTAATTGATTATAAATAAGTCAAGAATTCCTTATGCTGTTAATAGTTCATTTAAATATTAACTCAATAATCATTATTTTTTAGTGAGTTCGCTGGCAGCGTCTTCATCTAATACTACGGTAAGATTGGGATGTAATTGCAAAATTGATGCAGGAACATCTAGGGTAATGGGCCCCTCTAAAGCTTGTTTAATAATATTTGCTTTAGATTTCCCCGTTGCAAATAGAACTAAATGACGTGCATGCATAACACTTTTAGGGCCCATAGTTACCCAATAATCAGGGACCTTAGTGATGTCTCCACCCACCTCATTGAGCAAAAGTTCTTTATGTTTTTCAGTAGCATTAATACGAACCGTCTTATCTTGCCATTCTGTTGTATTGGGTAAGTTGCCACAAAAATGTCCATCTGCACCAATACCCATTAAAATTAAGTCTAATCCACCCGCCTTATCAATCATGTCATCGAATTGAAGATAATTATACGGAGTCATTTGCATTATTTGATCAGAAGAGATATTAGCTGGTTTAAAATAGAGCCTATTGAGATGGTGCATAGTGAGTCCATACCCTTGCTCGTCAAAAACAGGAATTTCATCAAAATTGAAATAAGTAACATTAGAAAAGTGTGGCTTATTTTTGACTTGTTCAACTAATAATTCATACGTCCGTTTAGGCGTATTTCCTGCTGTTATAGCCATATTAACTTTTTTCGGTTGGATCATCTTACTCAAAAGCAAGGTCATAGTACTCTGGCTCATTGCTTCATAATCTTTTTCAACAATCAGTTGCATAATTTATTGTCCCAATAAAATAAATTGTGGTTAGATACACTCTGTTAGAATTTTAGGCAAAAAAAAACCTGAAACATCCTTCCCCTTCTGAAAAGAGGTAAAAAGTGTTTCAGGTTTTGCCCACTGAAAGTGGTTACAATCCTTAAAATTTGAATAAATCTAACAAAGCTAGTGTAATAGGTAAAGCAATCTATTTTAAAAATGTGACAAGGATCATAAGAAGCCTTTAAAAATGCAACGTTTGTATAGAAAAGATTTTTTGCTTATTTAGTGATATTTAAATACTGAGATATATTAATTTCTTCTAAGCAATATTTGCATATCGAGGAAAGATATTGAATAATCGCTTTACTACATTTATGAGTGAATAGTCATCTAAAATATACCAAAAATAATTATGGACATAATGCTGAACAAAACGATTAATACAATTACCTAATAAACTATAGAAAAGAGGAAAATATGAGTAATCCCCCAAAGAAAATAGAATTAATAGCCTTAGATATGGATGGTACATTATTAAATAGCCAGCATGATATCTCTGAATACACTATTGATGTCATCACAAAAGTAAGAGCAAAAGGGATAAAAGTCGTCCTTGTGACAGGACGTCCTTATATAGGAACTGTTAAATTTACCGAAAAACTTAGCATGCGTGAAGACAATGATTACGTAATTGTTTGTAATGGATCATTAACCATAAAGCCTAAAACTGGAGAGGTTGTGACTCAAGAAACACTAGACATCAATGATTATTATGAATTAGAAGCATTATCACGTGAACTCAACGTTCATTTTCATGTATTTGATAAGGATAATGTATATACTGCGAATAAAGATATCAGTCCTTATACCATTTTGGAAACGCAATTGACAGGTATTGCGCTTAAATTCAGGACACCTGAAGAGATGCCAAAAGAGATGCAATTTCCAAAAATGATGATGATTGATGAACCTGAGGTTTTAAATCAAGCCATCGCTAAGTTGCCCCCATCACTTTATGAACGCTATAATATTATCAAAAGCGCCCCTTATTTCTTAGAAATTATTCCCAAAGGAGTAAATAAAGGGCTTACACTTAAAAAACTTGCACACAAACTAGGTATACCGGCTGAACATATTTTAGCAATGGGAGATCAAGGCAACGACATAGCGATGTTTGAATTTGCAGGATATTCAGTTGCGATGGGTAATGCCATAGACGAATTAAAAGAGATTGCAGATGGCGTTGCAGAGACAAATGACAATGATGGCGTCGGCAAAACTATAGAGAAATTTTGCCTATAAAGTATATTCTCAATATCAACTTAGAATTTTAGCTACTGAATCTTTTCGCACAGTGGCTAAATATAATTTCTATTATTTATTCTTTAAGGTGCATAGCCTGATGGCCCTAAAGCTAAGCCATCGAGATACGCTACATTATTTTCTAATTTAAGTCTACCATCGATAAACCAGCGAACAACTAAAGGATAAATTTGATGCTCTTGATATTTAACACGTTCCGTTAAAATATCAGCATCATCTTCAGGAAATACCGGGACTTTCGCTTGTAAAATAACCGGGCCAGAATCTAACCCTGTGTCAACAAAATGGACACTTGTACCATGCTCCGTTTCATTAGCCTCTAAAACACGTTGATGAGTATCTAAACCTTTATATTTAGGTAATAGAGAGGGATGAATATTAATTAGTTTCCCTGATAGAGCCTCAACAAATTGTTCGGATAAAATACGCATATAACCAGCTAAAACCACTAAATCAGGAGAGTAACTCTGGATAATCTCAAGCAATGCCTCATCAAAGAGTGCTCTATTAGCAAAATCCGCCTGCTTAACAATATGCGTATTAATATTTGCTTCCCGAGCAAATTCCAGACCACCAGCTGAGGGATTGTTTGTAAGTACAGCACAAATATTTGCGTTGATAGGTTCGCTAACATGAAAAGAGTGAGTCTCTTGGCAATTGTCGATTAAAGTTTTTAAGTTAGAGCCTGAACCTGAGATAAGGACAACAATTTTTTTTGGGGAGTGAGTGGTCATAGCAAACAATAATTCTCTTTATTGAAGATCATAAGAAAGTCAGCCGCTAAAAACAAATTGTACGGCTGACTTCGTTCGATGAGTGACATAAAATAATTATTTAATAATTACTTGTGGACTTTGTACTTCTGCACGTTCGATAATTTCGCCAATTTGCCACGCTTTTTCGCCAGCAGAGTGGAGTAAATTGAGAGCATCTTCGACATGCTCTTTTGGCAGTGCAATAATCATACCCACCCCACAATTAAAGGTCCTATACATTTCATGCGTAGTAACGTTACCCTCTCTTTGCAACCAGGTAAAAATTGCAGGCCATTGCCAGCTTGATTCATTAATAGATGCAGTAAGATTATCTGGGAGTACACGAGGAATATTTTCCCAAAATCCGCCACCTGTAATATGCACCAACCCATGAACTGGGAGTTTTTTTAATAGCTCGAGTACAGATTTAACATAAATTTTGGTCGGAGCCATCAAATGATCTGCAATCGATTTTCCATCTAGCATCACTTTATTTGGTGCTGTTTTACTGATTTCTAAAATTTTACGGATTAAAGAGTATCCATTAGAGTGAGGCCCGCTGGAACCTAAAGCAATTAAGGCGTCATTAGCACTTACTTTTGATCCATCAATAAGTTTAGATTTTTCCACTACTCCTACGCAAAAACCGGCTAAATCATAATCTTCGCCTTCATACATACCTGGCATTTCAGCGGTTTCACCACCAACCAGTGAGCAACCCGACTGTACACAACCCTCAGCTATACCTTCTACAACTTTGGCGGCAGTCTCTACATTTAATTTTCCTGTTGCGTAATAATCCAGAAAAAATAAAGGTTCAGCGCCTTGCACAATTAAATCATTAACGCACATAGCGACTAAATCGATACCTATTGTTTCATGGCGCCCTAAATCCATCGCCAATCTCAATTTAGTGCCCACTCCATCTGTGCCTGATACCAAAATTGGCTCTTCATAGCCTTTAGGTATTGCACAAAGAGCACCAAAACCACCTAATCCTCCCATTACCTCAGGCCGAGTTGTTCTTTTAACAGCACCTTTAATCCTCTCAACAAGGGCATTACCAGCGTCTATATTAACACCAGCTGACTGATAGTCTAACGAAGGTCTTGGATCTACTTCATTTAATATATTATTTTTTGTGGTATTTTCTTGGTTCACTTTGCTTATCCTAAATATGAAGGGTCAATTTAAACATAATTTAGTTAAAAGCCGCTGTAAATTCAGATGAAAATTCAGGCTTTAAATTAAGATTACTTACTACATAAACATTTTATACTATTTTTCTCTATTAATCTCATCCCAAAGATCAGCATTTTTAATACCTAACTTAGTAGGTTGAAATATAGGGGTTTTTCCCGCTTTTTTCTGGGTTTCATAATCTCTAAGTGCTTTGATGGCAGGTCGAAACAAAATCAATAGAGCGATGATATTCATCCATGCCATTAGTCCTACACCAATATCACCAAGATGCCATGCGGTTTTACTTGCATATATGCATCCTAAAAAGACAGTGATAATACTTCCTAACCTTAAATAATTGATTACTAGTAAACCAGGCTTATTAGAAAATAAATAAGTCAAATTTGTCTCCGCCATATAGTAGTAAGCGATGATGGTCGTGAAAGCAAAAAACAGTAAAGCAATCGCAACAAATCCTTTACCAAAGCCAGGCATGATAGATTCAATAGAGTGCTGAACAAATGCAGGACCTGCATCGACACCTACAAGTCCTGCATAAATAAATGCATCGGGGTCATTAGGATCGACAATATTATACAGTCCAGTAGAAAGCATAATAAATGCAGTTGCGGTACAGACAAATAAGGTATCGATATATACTGAAAATGCTTGAACGTAACCCTGCTCAGCAGGATGCTGAACCTCTGCTACTGCAGCTGAATGAGGGGCGCTACCTTGGCCAGCTTCATTAGAATATAAACCTCTCTTGACTCCCATTTGAATAGCTTGCCAAATCACGGCACCAAACACCGGACCTAAACCAAAAGCACCTTCAAATATCATTTTTATCATACCAGGGACGGCTTTAAAATTTATAACGATGATGATAATCGCAACAAGCACGTAAGCGATTGCCATAAATGGAACTACCCACTGTGCAAAGCTGGCAATTCTTTTTAAACCACCAAAGATAACAAAAGCCATTACTATAGAAATACCTATTGCAGTATATAAAGGTGGTATTTCCCAAGCCACGGTTAGACTTTCAGCAATGGCATTAGATTGATTGGTAGGTAATAAAAAGCCCCAAGCGAGTACAGTAAACCCAGCAAACAAGAGTGCATACCATTTTTTTCCCATTGCTTTCTCTATATAATAAGCCGGACCTCCACGATACTCTGCTTTATTATCTTTTTGTTTGTAGATCTGGGCGAGCGTACATTCGACAAAAGAGGTAGATGCTCCTAAAAAGGCAACAACCCACATCCAAAATATCGCACCCGGACCGCCTACACCTATCGCTAATGCTACGCCTGCAATATTTCCCGTACCTACTCGGCCCGAAAGAGACATCGCGAAAGCTTGAAAAGAGGATACGCCTGATGCAGAAGATTTGTTATTAAGCATCAAACGTATCATCTCTTTAACCCCACGAACTTGGATAAAACGTGTGGCAATTGAAAAAAACAAACCTGCAAATAAACATAATCCAATCAAAGGATAGCTCCATACTAGTCCTTGTATAGATTCTAGTCCTCGAACAAATATATTTCCTTTTGCTACTTCCATAACTTAATCTCCCTGTGGTTATCAAATGCCATTTTTACTCATAAAAAATGGTTATACATAGGTACACATTACTCAATGTATATTTATTACTTAGATGGTTGCCCATTCTCTTGGAACTAGAAAATAGTCTAAAAGTTTAGCTTCTTCAGAGCCCTGCTTAATCTCATAGCCATATGTCCATTTCACCTCAGGAGGCATAGACATTAATATAGACTCAGTTCTTCCCCCTGTCTGCAGACCAAACAAGGTACCTCTGTCCCAAACCAGATTAAACTCAACATATCGTCCCCGTCTGTGTAATTGAAAATCACGCTCTTGTGTCCCATAAACCATTGATTTACGTTTCTCAATAATAGGCAGATAAGCGTCTAAATAACCTTGTGCAACCGCTTTTGTAAAAGAGAATGCAGTATGAAAATTAGGTGAATTCAGATCATCAAAGAATAATCCTCCTACCCCTCTAGGCTCTTGCCTATGTTTTAAGTAAAAGTATTCATCACACCACGATTTATATTTTGGATAAATGTCATCACCAAAAGGGAGACATAATTGTTTAGCTGTATTATGCCAATGAATAACGTCTTCTTCGAAAGGATAAAAAGGGGTTAAATCAAATCCGCCGCCGAACCACCAAATCGGTTTTTCATTGGGTTTGTTTGCGATAAAAAAACGTACATTCGCGTGTGAAGTAGGAACATAGGGGTTGTGCGGGTGCATCACTAGCGAAACACCTAATGCATTAAAAGAGCGACCTGCAAGTTCAGGTCTATGTGCAGTTGCTGAGGCAGGCATATTCTCTCCATAAACATGAGAAAAATTAACGCCTCCTTGCTCAAACACCCCACCATTTTGAATGACTCGGCTACGGCCTCCGCCGCCACCTTCTCTTTGCCAAGATTCTTCTTTAAAAATGCCTAAACCATCGGCTTTCGTTAACTGTTCACAAATTTTATCTTGTAAGGCTAAAAAATAGGATTTTATCTCCTCAAGTTCAATACTCTCTATCATAAGTTTTCTCTTAGATGATTTATGAATGAGACGACAGCATAGGTCCTAAAGGACGGCCACCGACTAAATGAATATGGATATGGTAAACTTCTTGTCCACCATGTTTATTACAGTTCATGATCAAACGATAGCCATCCTCAGCAATACCTTGTTCACTAGCAATTTTAGCAGCTACGGTCATCATTCTTCCAAGTGTTAATTCATGTTCTATTTTCATATCATTTGCAGTCGGAATTAATATATTAGGAATGACTAAAATATGAACTGGCGCTTGTGGGCTAATATCTTTAAATGCTGTAACAAGATCATCTTGATAAACAATATCTGCAGGAATTTCCTTCCTAATAATTCGACTAAAAATAGTTTCTTCTGCTTGAGTCATTTTTCTCTCCTTAAAATAAACATGATAATTATTTCAATGATATCTCGATATTGATGATATGACTGAATATCAATTAGATTTTGATGTCCTTTCTAACTGCACGACAGAAAATTGAGCAGAAGTTTGTTCATCACCAGCCACTCCCTCTATCAGCTGTATATTTTTCACCTCTTCGCCAAGGGCTGGAAAAAATAGTTGTATTTCTGCCACCTCGTTGCGAAATAGTTGATACCATTCATTTTGATTACAAGATTTAATTGGGCTAACCTGCTTTTCTAAAAAATATATTTTGTTTGTATCCACATCAATTAACCTATAAGCACTAGGATCATTGACATCCCAAAGACAATAAGCACCAGAAGGATTAATAGGATCAATGGTCAACTGCACTCTTGTTGAATAAGGAGATAGTTCAATAGCATTTAAAAAAACGTTAGGATCGGTATTAGAATGTAGATTTGTAAACATCTGAATAAAATTAAGATTATCTTCCTTCTTTTCATTAGTCACTTTAATTCTTTCTTCTACTACCGAGGGGGTCTGTTTAATATTCGCATAAATATATAATGGGGAACAAGCACTCAACACCGAAAGGAATGCAAGCGAGAGTTTTTTATATTTTCTTGTCATTATTAAAATTCCTAAGAGAAATTGATGCCTTGCCGAGATATACTCATCTATTTATCTTCACTGCGTCAGTAAAGATTAAAACTGATTTATCTAACATTGAACGATAATTGAAAAATTAATTTCTATTATTTATTTTCTATACTCGAAAGTAATTTATCATAATCTAAATGAGCGAAATCACAAAAGTTTTTTGTTGTTTGGTGAGCTAACGTATGCAGATCGCACTGCTTGAGTGTCGCTAAAAAACTTGCAACTTCCTTGACATATGCTGGTTGATTTTCTTTCCCCCTATAAGGAACTGGCGCTAAATAGGGAGAGTCTGTTTCTATGAGCATTCGGTCTAAAGGAACATATTTCGCCACATCTTGAAGATCTTTAGCATTTTTAAAAGTCACAATACCGGAAAAAGAAACATACATCCCCATGTCAAGTACAGCTTTTGCCGTAGGAATATCTTCAGTAAAACAGTGTAAGACACCGCCACAACGTGTCACATCTTCTGATTTTAAAAGCGCTAAAGTATCTGCTCTCGCTTGCCTTGTATGAACAATAATCGGTTTTTGTAATTCTGCACCAATCGCTATATGTTCAACAAATCGTCTTTGCTGCAATACCATAGATTCGGTTTCATGATAATAATCTAGACCTGTCTCCCCTAATGCGATGACATTATCTTCACTGGCTAATGCTAAAAACTCATCAAACTCATAAGGTGATTCATTTACATAACAAGGATGAACGCCACACGAATAGGCCACGTGGGGAGAAGTGCCAACTAATCGCCTCATCTCTTTATAACCGCTCAAAGATGTTGCCACTGCCAACATGTATCTAACATCTGAATTAACGGCATTCTCTATTATTTTATTGATATCGGTCTTATGCTTTTCATAATCAAGTAAATTGAGGTGACAATGAGAATCCACAAAAAAATTACGCATGTTCTTTTTATTTTCCTTTTATTCGAATTTTTTAACCATTAATTGATTTTTGTATGATTTTTATATTCTTTATTATTAGAGGGTCAATAACTCCAATTTTTTTTGCTGCCACTTAAGTAAAAAATTTGCCATAAGTAATTCTAAATTAAGACCACTATTAGTTAATAGAAGATGTCTTAAATGAAGGCCATTCTGGCTTAATGCTTGCAAGAAATGCCTATCCCATTCAGCCAAACGCTCAATCACTGGCATCATATCTGAATTGATTATTAAATCTTCAATATAGCCAGGCTCAACTATCACTGACGTTGAACTCTTTATTGACTGAATTTTCATTGCATCAATCACCAAAGACATCAAAGAATCCAAATGCAATAACCAATTTTCTTTGGTTAAATAATTTAATAAACTCAGTGGCAGGTTAGCCAAAATAGCACTATGCAGGTCATTCATAAAATGTATTCTTTGTGCTACAAAGCCCTCATTTAATAGTGATTTAGCTATTAATGGAGCCCCCAGAGCAATTTTTAATGCAATAGAGAGTGTTTCTTCTGGTATGTCTAGAAATTCATTTTTTAACCAATTTAATGCAGCTTGTTTATCTATAGTTGCAATAGGAAAATTTAAACATCGACTTTTAATAGTTGCAAGTAAAGCATCTGGGGCATAGGTAGACAGTAAAAAAAAAGTTTTCTCTGGTGGTTCTTCAAGTATTTTAAGTAGGGCATTCATTGCAGCATGAGTCATTGCTTCAAGCTGAACAATTTGAACAATTTTCGCTCCACCTTGATTAGCATGCTGATAAAGCTGTTCTGTCATCAAACGGATGATATCAATGCCTATTTGCTTTTTATCTTTTTCTGGTGCAATGGTATGATAATCTGGATGGTTCCCTGCACTCATCAATAAGCAAGAAGGACATACGCCGCACGCTGAAGTTGAGTCAATCATACACTCTTTACATAAGAGGTAACTTGCCAGTGTATGGAATAATTCATCTTCTCCTTGTCCTTTAGCACAAGAGAGCAGTAAAGCATGATGACCTTCTCTATTAGCATACATTCCTATTAATGTCTGATAAATAGAGATTAACCATGGCATAGAAGGTGTCATAGAATACCCCATACTAATTATCCTTATTTCATAACGGTAAAAACCTAAGATGCAACTCAGTTTTATATAATTCTCTCATTATAGCATCTTAATTACATATGCATAAATCCAATGCTAAAATTGTGTTTATTAATCTTTTATATTCGAATTATTTTTATCATAATGAGAAGTTAATTGATTAATAAACTCTTAGGTTGATTAGGTAATTGAATCACTTCGCGTTATAATAAAAACATTAAAATAGATTTACCTTCACAAAAAATGAGGAGTCAACAATGATTATTGTCACAGGTGGCGCAGGATTCATAGGAAGTAATATTATTCATGCACTTAATAAAAAAGGCATTCGCGATATTTTGGTTGTCGATCATTTAAAAAATGGCATTAAATTTAAAAATTTAGTTGATTTAGATATTGCTGATTATTTAGATAGAGATGAATTTCTCTCACTCATCATGTCGGGAGAATCTTTGGGTAAAATTGAAGGAATTTTCCACCAGGGCGCGTGCTCTGCAACCACTGAGTGGGATGGTAAATATATGATGGAAAACAACTATCAATACTCAAAAGATCTTTTACATTGGAGTCTTGAGAATCAAGTACCCTTTATTTATGCTTCTTCAGCAGCAACTTATGGTGGTAGAACAGATAATTTCATCGAAGAAAGAGAATTTGAAGAACCGTTGAATGTCTACGGCTATTCTAAATTTTTATTTGACGAATATGTCAGAAATATTTTGCCTGAAGCAGATTCACCGATTTGTGGATTAAAATATTTTAATGTCTATGGACCTAGAGAGTCCCACAAAGGAAGTATGGCCAGTGTCGCTTTTCATCTAAACAATCAAATGAATAAAGGAGAAAATCCAAAACTATTCTCAGGAAGTGAGGGATTTTTAAGAGATTTTATTTATGTTGAAGATGTGGCAAACATTAATCTTTGGTGTTTAAAGAACAAAATCTCTGGGATTTTTAATGCGGGGACAGGAAAAGCGGAATCATTTGAAGCGGTTGCCAAGGCAGTAATCGCATTCCACCAAAGAGGGCAAATTGAGTCTATTCCTTTTCCTGACCACTTGAAAGGACATTATCAAGCTTATACCCAAGCTGATTTAACGAAATTAAGAGCAGCTGGCTACACGCATGATTTTCATACCGTAGCGCAAGGTGTAAATAAGTACTTAACCTGGTTAAATAAATAATCATTAATGAGTCACAATTTGTGGCTGTTGAGTAAAAAATAATGCGAATATTAGTCATTGGACCCTCTTGGGTCGGCGATATGATGATGTCTCAAAGCTTATATCGTACGTTAAAACAAACTCATCCTAATGCACTTATTGATGTTTTGGCCCCTGCATGGAGTTTTCCTTTACTCAGTAGAATGCCTGAGATAAATCAAGGTATTGAAATGCCCTTAGGCCACGGCGCATTAGGGATTAAGGCAAGAAGAGAATTAGGAAAAAAATTAAGAGAAAATGGTTATACTCATGCTTATATTTTACCTAATTCTTTTAAGTCTGCACTCATTCCTTGGTTTGCAAAAATTCCTACTAGAGTTGGGTGGAGAGGAGAATTTCGCTATGGCTTATTAACTGATTGTAGAAAACTTAATAAGACTGATTTTGAAAAAATGGTAGAACGTTATGTTGCTCTGGCATATCCCTCACAAGCAATTAAAACAGCAAAAGATATCCCTGAACCAATTTTAGTCCCCAAACTACAGGTTTCATCATCGGAGTCAATAGCTGTGGCAGAAAAGCTTATACCTAAGTCTTGGTTAACCACTCTAAAACAAAATCCTAAACAACTCTTCATTGGCTTTTGTCCTGGAGCCGAATTTGGTCCAGCTAAAAGATGGCCTGATTATCACTATGCAGCACTTGCTAAACAATTAATATCGCTTGGTCACTACATAGTGATTTTAGGATCTGCCAAAGATGAAGCAATTGGAGAAGATATTATACGCCAGTTAAATGCCGAACAGCAGGAAGGTTGTATCAATCTTGCAGGGAAAACCTCCCTAGATGAGGTGATGTGTCTTATTACAGCACTAGATTATGTGGTAACCAACGATTCAGGTTTAATGCATATTGCAGCTGCATTTGATAAACCACTATTGGCTTTATACGGTCCAACAAGCCCGAATTTTACTCCTCCTTTATCCAGCAATGCTCAAATTATAAGGTTAATTGAAGGATTCATCAAAATTCGTAAAACTAACCAAGCAATGGGGTATCACCAAAGTTTAGTAGATATTAGCCCCAAAATGGTCATGGAAAAAATACAAGAAAGGTTATTGGCTTTAGAAAACCGTTTATTTACTTTATATAATGAATAGATAATATATTGTTTGTGACAAGTATTGAGCCTCATAACTCACTAACTGAACATAATAAAAGGATACCCTACTTGAAGATTTTATTAGTAAAAACTTCCTCGATGGGAGATATATTGCACACGCTTCCAGCCTTAACCGATGCGTTATCTTTTTTTCCGCAAATACAAGTAGATTGGGTTGTTGAAGAGAATTTTGCTCAAATTCCTAGTTGGCACAAAACCATTAGACGGGTGATACCGATAGCACTGAGACGATGGAGAAAATCTTGGTTTGCCAAAGAGACGCGAGAGGAGCGCTTTAAATTTTTAGCCGCTATAAAATCAGAACAATACGACTTGATTATCGATGCTCAAGGACTTATTAAAAGTGCTTTGTTTGTTGTAAGGCATGCTAGAGGCACTAAACACGGCTATTCGTTTAAATCTGCGAGAGAAGGATTGGCTAGTTTTTTTTATGATAAGCGCCATACTGTCGCTACAGATCTACACGCAGTTGAACGCATCAGAATGCTATTTGCCCAATCATTAGGCTATCAGTTGCCTATCTCTGTAGGAAATTATGATATTGCCTCATATTTTCAAGATAGACACTCTGCTGTAGAAGCATCTAATTTATCAGGCGAGGCTGAAAAAAATACCTATTTAATTTTTTTACATAGTACCACTCGAGATGAAAAACACTGGCCTGAAAACCATTGGTTAGAACTAATTCGATTGATAGCGCCTTTAAACTATAAAATTAAACTGCCTTGGGGTACAGATAAAGAAAAACAGCGTGCTGAACGTTTAGCGGAAGATTTTGATTTTATTGAAGTATTGCCTAAGCTTAACCTTTATGAAGTTGCTAATGAAATTGCGCATTGTAAAGCTGTTATTTCGGTAGATACAGGGCTTAGCCATCTCACTGCGGCGCTTAGTAAACATAACATTACGCTGTATGGTCCTACAGATCCTAATTTAATTGGAGGATATGGCATAAACCAAAATGCACTGACAAGTCCAACTGGACAAATGAAGGATATTTTACCTCTAGATGTATTTGAGAAGTTAAAGCTATTAAACTAAAAGAATAGGTATATGTACTTTAAAGACGAGACATCGCTATTCAAAAATCAATAACTTGACATATTTTTGGGTGATTTCATCACATTTTAGCACTAACCTATTAATATTAAAAAATGATAGATTATGATTTTTTTAGATGGTGATTTGGAGCTGATTTGAAAATAAAAGGCAAAAAACTTTTCGCAAGCTAGCTTTTGCCTTTTATTAAATAAACTAATTAACGTTTCTTATTAGCGCTTTTTAGCTTTTGGATTAGGTAAATCTGTAATACTACCCTCATAAATTTCAGCAGCTAATCCTACTGACTCATGTAGTGTTGGGTGAGCATGGATTGTAAGTGCAATATCTTCAGCATCACATCCCATTTCAATGGCAAGAGTAATTTCACCTAATAATTCACCACCATTGGTACCAACAACTGCTCCACCTAAAATACGATTTGTTGCCTTATCAAAAATTAATTTCGTCATACCATCAGCGCAATCAGAGGCTATCGCTCTACCAGAAGCAGCCCAAGGGAAAGTCGCTGTTTCATAAGCTATCCCCTTTTCTTTAGCTTCTTTTTCAGTTAAACCAACCCACGCAACTTCAGGCTCAGTATACGCAATTGATGGAATAACTTTTGGATCAAAGAAATGTTTTAAGCCAGAAATAACTTCTGCTGCCACGTGACCCTCATGGACCCCTTTATGGGCAAGCATAGGTTGACCGACTACGTCACCAATCGCAAAAATATGAGGTACATTTGTACGTAATTGTTTATCAACATGGATGAATCCACGTTCATCTACATTAATACCCGCTTTTTGTGCGTCAATTTTATTACCATTCGGAGCGCGGCCAATAGCAACTAACACTGCATCATAAGTATGTGTGAATTCACTGCCATCTTTTGCTTGCATTGTCACATGAATCGCATCAGGTTTTGCTTCCACTTTAGTCACTTTTGTTTCTAACAATAGATTAAATTGCTTACTGATTTTTTTGGTATAGACTTTAACAACATCTTTATCCGCAGCAGGAATGACTTGGTCAAACATTTCCACCACTTCAATTTCAGTACCTAAAGAGTGATATACAGTACCCATTTCCAAACCAATGATACCACCGCCCATAACTAGGAGTTTTTTCGGTACTGATTTAAGTTCCAAAGCATCTGTAGAATCCCAGATACGAGGATCTTCATGAGGTATAAATGGTAATTTGATAGGATGAGATCCTACTGCAATAATGGCATGCTCAAAAGTTACTATCGTTTTGCTACCATCATCGCCAGTGACTTCTAAAGAGTGAGAACCTGTAAATTTAGCAACACCCTGCACAGTATCCACTTTACGGCCCTTAGCCATTCCAGCTAAACCACCTGTGAGCTGGGAAATCACTTTCTCTTTCCATGAACGTACTTTATCTATATCTGTTTGCGGCTTGCCAAATACAATACCATGATCGGCTAAAGATGCAGCTTCATTAATGACTTTTGCTACATGCAATAGTGCTTTAGAGGGAATACATCCCACGTTTAAACATACGCCACCTAAGGTCGCATAACGTTCAACAATGACAGTTTTCATGCCTAAATCAGCACTGCGAAATGCAGCAGAATAACCTGCAGGACCAGCACCGATAACAACTACCTGGGTTTTTATTTCTGTACTCATGTTAGCCTCGAATTTTTAAGGTTTTAATAACAAGGTTTATTTTTTTATACCAAGTCTTAATAGAACTGAATTAAGACTTAGCTGTAACTCATACATTTTATTTTTATTACATTACCAAGCGGCGTAAATCAGAAATAACTGCACCGAGGTAAGTGATAAAGCGTGCGCCATCAGCGCCATCTATCACGCGGTGATCGTAGGATAAAGAAAGTGGAAGCATAAGCTTCGGTGCAAATTCTTTACCGTTCCACACAGGTTTCATTGCAGATTTAGATACGCCAAGAATAGCTACTTCAGGCGCATTGACGATAGGTGTAAATGAAGTACCCCCCAATCCACCTAAACTAGAGATAGTAAAGCATCCTCCTTGCATATCTGATGCAGTTAATTTTCCTTCACGCGCTTTTTTTGAAATAACCATCAACTCGCGAGAAAGTTCAATAATGCCTTTATTATTCACATCTTTAAAAACAGGTACTACAAGACCATTAGGTGTATCTACGGCAACGCCAATGTTAATATATTTTTTTAATATTAACTTTTGTCCATCTTCAGAAAGAGAACTATTAAAGCGAGGGAACTCCTCCAAAGCTTTAGCTACCGCTTTCATTAAGAAAACTAATGGTGTGTACTTAACATCCAATTTTCTCTTTTCTGCTTCCTGATTTTGTTGCTTACGAAATGCCTCTAGATCTGAAATATCAACTTCATCAAATTGTGTTACATGAGGAATCATCACCCAATTTCGGCTCAAGTTAGCGCCACTCAGTTTTTGGATTCTAGATAAATCCACTTCTTCTATAGCACCAAATTTAGCAAAATCAACTTTTGGCCAAGGAATTAATCCTAATCCAGCACCACCATTGCTGCTCGCACCAGATTCTAATCGCTGTACAGCTTCTTTTACGTACGCTTGAACATCTTCACGTAAAATTCTATTCTTACGCCCTGTACCTTTAACTTTTGCCAGGTTAACACCAAATTCACGGGCCAAGCGACGGACTAAAGGAGTTGCATGTACATACGCTTGGTTCACCTCAAATTCATTTTTTGATGTATTTGATTGAGAAACAGGAGCAGGTTGTGCAGTAGTTACCGGTGAAACAGCCTGTGCCTTCACTGGCGCTTTTTGTTCAGGACCATCCGATGATGCGCCTGATACAGTAAAGACCATGATGTTAGATCCTGTCTTGACCTTATCACCGACGTTAATTGTAATTTCGCTCACTATTCCATCTTCTTGAGCTGGGACTTCCATTGAAGCTTTATCGCCTTCAACTACAATCAACGATTGATCTTTCTTGACTGTATCACCAACCTTAACCAAAATTTCCGTAACATCAACTTCATCTGAACCAATATCTGGTACAGTGATGACTTTAGTATGACTTGTTGCTAGAGGTGATGCTAATTGTGCAGGAGAACTGGTCTGAGTTGCAGAACTTGATCCAGAAATAGAAAATACCATGACTGCAGATCCAGTTTTTACTTTATCTCCAACTTTAATTGTAATTTCACTCACTATCCCTGCTTTAGGAGAAGGAACTTCCATAGAAGCTTTATCTCCTTCAACTACCATCAATGATTGATCAATTGAGATATTATCACCGACTTTTACTAATATTTCCGTGACATCTACCTCATCTTCGCCAATATCTGGTACAAAAATTGTTTCTAATTCGACTGCTGCAGGTGCAGAAGCTTCAACAGATTTAGGCGTAGGCGCACTTGGAGTAGAAGAGGCTGAATCTTGTGCATCAAACATCATGATTAAAGAGCCTGTTTTCACTTTGTCACCGACATTAATTAAAATTTTAGCCACGGTGCCACTTGTTGATGCAGGAACTTCCATTGAGGCTTTATCACCCTCAACCACCATTAATGATTGATCTGCAGTAATTTTATCGCCTACTTTTACCAAAATTTCAGTGACATCAACTTCATCATCTCCAATATCTGGTACAAAAATTTCTATTGTCATGTTAAGTCCTCTTATTTATTAAGCCAAACGTGGATTGACTTTGTCACTATTAATACCATATTTATTGATGGCCGATTGAACAACTTCTTTCGTTACCACGCCTTTCTCTGCTAATTGAGATAGTGCAGCGATAACAACATAGTGTTCATCGACTTCAAAATGATTGCGAAGATTATCACGACTGTCTGAACGGCCAAAACCATCCGTACCTAATACAGCATAGTGTGCTGATGGTACAAAACGACGTACCTGTTCAGCAAATAATTTCATATAGTCTGTTGAGGCAACAGTGACAGTATCTTCTAACACTGACGTGATATAAGGAACTTTCGGTGCTTCTGTTGGATGCAATAAATTCCAACGTTCACAATCTTGACCATCACGGGCTAATTCAGTAAATGAAGTAACACTATAGACATCACTACCTATACCAAATTCAGTAGAAAGTAACTCTGCTGCAATACGTACATGACGTAAAATTGCACCTGAACCGAGCAGTTGTACCTTAGCTTTATCGCCTGAATAAGATTCCAATTTATAAATTCCTTTACGAATTCCTTCTTCCACACCTTGTGGCATAGCTGGCATTGCGTAGTTTTCATTAAGTGTAGTAATGTAATAGTAAATATTTTCTGGATTATCACCATACATACGCACTAAACCATCATGCATAATTACCGCAACTTCATAAGCAAAAGCTGGATCATATGAAATACAATTTGGCACTGTTAACGCTTGAATATGACTATGGCCATCTTCATGCTGAAGTCCTTCACCATTAAGCGTTGTTCTACCAGATGTTCCACCGATTAAGAAACCTCTAGCATGTTGATCACCTGCTAACCAGCAAAGATCGCCGATGCGTTGGAAACCAAACATTGAGTAGTAAATATAGAAAGGAATCATAGGTAAATCATTAGTACTGTAAGAGGTTGCAGCAGCTAACCAAGATGCCATCGCACCAGCTTCATTAATTCCCTCTTGTAAAATTTGACCTTGTTCATCTTCTTTATAATAGGCCACTAGTTCTTTATCTTGCGGTGTGTACTGCTGACCTCTTGCACTATAAATACCAATTTGACGGAAAAGCCCTTCCATACCAAATGTTCTTGCTTCATCAGCTAATATTGGTACTAGGTGTTCTTTAATATCTGATTTAAGCATAACGTTTAACGCACGAACAAAAGCAATTGTGGTAGAAATTTCACGTTTTTGCTCTTCGAAAAGCGCACTAAATTCACTTAATTCAGGTAATTTAAGTTTATGAGTGCTTTCCTTTAAGCGTGTAGGTAAGTATCCACCTAGCGCTTGGCGACGAGCGTGCAGATATTCATACTCTTCTGAGCCTTTTTCAAAAGTCAAAAAGGCGAGAGACTCGACTTGTTCATCAGTAGCAGGCACATTAAAACGATCACGGAATAATTTAACATCATCCATGTCCATTTTTTTCACTTGATGCGCAATATTTTTTCCTTCAGCTGCATTACCCATACCGTAACCTTTAACCGTTTGAGCAAGTATTACTGTAGGTTGACCTTTCGTTTCTGCAGCTTTTTTGAAAGCGGCATACACTTTTTTTACATCGTGACCACCACGGTTTAGTGACCAAATTTCAGCATCTGACATATCTGCAACGAGTGCAGCTGTTTCTGGGTAACGACCAAAGAAATGTTCACGAACATATGCGCCATCTTTAGATTTTAATCTTTGGAAATCACCATCTACTGTTTCATTCATTAACTGTATTAATTTACCTGAAGTATCTTTTGCAAATAATGCATCCCAACGCTCACCCCAAAGCACTTTAATGACATTCCAGCCTGCACCAGCAAAAATACCTTCAAGCTCATTAACAATCTTACCATTACCAGTCACTGGTCCATCAAGACGCTGTAAGTTACAGTTAATAATAAAACATAAATTATCTAATTTATCGCGGGTAGCAACGGTAATAACGCCTTTAGATTCAGGTTCATCCATTTCACCATCACCTAAGAAAGCATAGACTCGTTGATTTGAAGTATCCTTAAGGCCACGGTTGTCTAAATATTTCAAAAATTTAGCTTGATATAACGCATTTAACGGGCCTAACCCCATAGATACAGTTGGAAATTGCCAAAATTCAGGCATTAAATGTGGATGAGGATAAGAAGATAAACCATTGCCATTTAATTCTTGACGGAAATTACTCAATTGTTCTTCAGTTAAACGCCCCTCAACAAATGCACGAGAATAAATACCAGGAGAAATATGACCTTGAAAATAAACTAAGTCTCCACCATCTTGTGCTGTGCGAGCTCTAAAGAAGTGATTAAATCCGACCTCATACATAGTTGAGGCTGATTGATAAGAAGAAAGATGTCCGCCAAGTTCAAGATCTTTTTTCGACGCTCTTAAGACCATCATGATAGCATTCCAACGAATGACTGAGCGTATACGTCTTTCTAAATCACTATTACCAGGATAAGTTGGCTCATTTTCTAAACTGATTGAGTTAATGTAGTCTCTTGCAGTGGTACCAGTGGCTATGTTAACACCACCATTATTGGCTTTATCTATCAATTGTTCCAACAAATATTGAGCGCGTTCAACGCCCTCTTCTCTGATAACAGATTCAATCGCCTGGAGCCAATCTTGTGTTTCAATAGGATCGACATCTTGAGTTAGTTTTGTTGACATAATATACGTCCTCATGGGTTAGTAAATAATACTCAAAAATATAATATTTCATACGACTGCATATTATATTGCTGACTTGCTGTCCTCTCTTTGCAAACGACGTAATGAACGTTCCCGTCTAGTTTGCTCCTTGGTAACTTCTAAAATTGTTTCTTCAATAAAGGCTAAATGGCGATTAGACGCCTCTCTTGCTTCTGAAGGATCTCTTGCTAAGATTGCATTTAACACATTTGCTCGATGTTGACTGAGTTTAGGTAGAGTCTCCTCTTTAGAATACAAGAGTTTAAAATTATTTTTTATATTCGTCTCTAAAATAGGTATGAGCGCATGTAGTAAATGCAACAATACAATATTATGCGCAGCTTCTGTAACACAAATATGGTACTGCAGTACAGCCGTTGCTTCTGCATCAATATTGCCACTTCTCTGTGCTTCTTGAATAGCATTATGCTTTAATTTTAATAAAGATAAGTCTTCTTCTGTTCCACGTAATGCGGCATAGTAAGCTGATATACCTTCTAAGGCATGCCTAGTCTCTAACAAGTCAAATTGAGATTCAGGATGCGATGCTAGTAGTTCAGTTAAAGGATCGCTGAGACTTTGCCACAAATTCGATTGAACAAATGTTCCGCCCCCCTGCTTACGATACAGTAAGCCTTTTGCCTCTAATCTAAGAATAGCTTCTCTTAATGAAGGTCTTGAAACATCAAAGGCAATAGCAAGCTCTCTTTCGGGAAGAAGTTTTTCGCCTGGCCTTAAAGACCCTTCTAAAATCAGTTTTTCTATTTGTTGCTCTACCGCATCAGATACTTTAGGTTGTCTGACTTTATTAAAACTTTTCAAGTTTACCAGCCTTTTAATGCAAGTTTATCCTATTTAACTTTAAAAAAATCGCGATTCAAGGACAAAATGTCACAATAAAGCCCGATAAAAATGTACTTTTTAAAATGGTATGACCATTTTTCAAAAATAATGTGCGTAAGTTAACAAACTCTTATTGAGCTGTCTAGTCAGAATTGAAACAAAATCGCCTTTAATCACATTAAAGAACGCATCTTGACCTAAATTGACGAAATACTACCTGATTAGATTGGAATATACATTCCAATTTTACACAATACCCCCTATAATCAAGTAATGAATGATTTTTAATTATTTTTTCCAGTCAGTAGTATCGCATTTGTAAGGTTAAGGAATAGCATAACTCCTGACATCACAATAAAAATAGTGTCAATACTCACTTTTTCCCTATTACTTATGGAGCTAACATGTCCTTTATTCGCAATTTACTTACTATTGCCACATTTTTAAGCCTACCGCTTTCAGCTCTGGCTAATCAAGCTATTGAAAATAAATTAAATCAATTGGGTGTCAATATAAAAACAATAGAAGAGTCCCCACTTAAAGGAATTAAAACAGTAACGACTGAACAAGGCGTGATGTTAGCTTCTGAAGATGGCAATTTTTTATTCACAGGCGAACTGTATGATTTGAGTGGAGAGACTCCTGTTAATTACATGATAGCTAAGCTTAAAGGTGAAGTGGATAAACTGAGCGATGAAATGATAGTCTATCCTGCCAAAAATGAAAAATTTTCGATAACTGTTTTCACTGATATTACGTGTGGCTACTGCCAAAAACTTCACGAGCAAATCAATGAATATAATGACTTAGGGATTACAGTGAAATATCTTGCTTTTCCAAGGCAAGGCCCTACGTCTGAAAATGCAGATAATATGCAGTCTGTATGGTGTATGGCGGAAAGAAACAAGGCTTTTGATCTTGCGACTTCAGGTGAACTACCCGCTAAAGCAACTTGTGATATTGATATTAAAACGCATTATAACTTAGGTAATCAAATGGGTGTAACTGGTACACCTGCTATCATTACACCTAATGGTAATCTTGTTCCCGGTTATTTACCACCCCAAGACATGCTAAGCATGCTACAAAATCAATAGAACCATTACATTACAACACTTTGCTATCATTAGCAAAGTGTTGTTAACAAAATCCTATAAGGCTTATTATCCATTCATATCTTATATTTATTTTATGAGCTAGAAATAATTATACGTTTTCTGCTGTATAAATTATTGAATAAAATATTACCTAGAGTGCAAAAAACACTCACTAAAAGCATATTCTCCTCATTACTCTTCAATTTCAAATACCGTGGCTGCATGGCACCCTTTGGTGACACATTATCCTAACATATCTATCTCTATTCCTATATGCTCGATTCATTTGTCAATAATAGGCTTGCAAAACTATACTTTTTTATCCATGATTTCTAAAACTGATTTTTACATTATTTACTTAATTAAGTTAACTTAATTAAAATTTTGTTTGATATATAAAACAATTCGATCAATAATATACAAACTTGTTTAGTATAATGCTTTCAAATGATATTTATGGTTTATCATTAATTAGGAGGTTTTATGTTCCCGTTTTTAGCTAACAATATTATTGATGATCTCAAAGGATGGTCTTTAAAAGGTTATTCAATTTTCTTTGTTGCGATTGCAGCTATGATAATTATTTGTATCTCGTTTGAATCTTCTTGGATTGAAATTGTCTCTTCAATTACTGGTGTAATCGGAGTAATTCTGATAGCTCAAGCCAAACTATCTGGCTATTTTTATGCGATCATCGCTACCTCTACCTATGCATTTATTGCCTACCAATATCATTTTTTTGGAGAAGCGATTGCTTATGCGTTTTTATTTCTGCCACTTCAATTCATTGGCTATTTCCACTGGTTCAAAAATTTAAGAAAAGATAAAAATAAGAAAAAAGTCGAAGTAATCACTAAAAAATTAACTACCCAGCAGACTCCCTTACTCATCACCTTCACTTTCATTAGTATTTTCATCTATGCTTTATTAATGCAAAAAATAGGTGGGCACCAACCTGGCCTTGACTCTGCTACAGCGGTATTAAATGTTGTTGGTACACTACTCATGGTATTAAGGTACCAAGAACAATGGCTTGCTTGGATTGCAGTAAATATAACGGCAATTGCACTTTGGGTACTGGCTGTTCTTGAAAATAAAAATGAAGGAATGGCGATTTTAGCCATGTGGACGATTTATCTTATTAATTCAATTTATGGATATATCGTATGGAGACAAAAAAATAAGCTAGAAAAAATATAAAGAAGTTCAATATAATAGTTGAATAGAAATATTAAAATTAGCGTAGCAATTTAACTAACGAAGAAGGTAATTTATAACGTTATTCAAAGAGCTATACCCAATGGAAATCAAGATGCAGGTTTTGGTATTATTTAACCTCCACTAAATGGACATTCGGATACTATCTACACCTGCAACTTGAAGTAACTCAAGTATATACCTATTTAAATGACTAAATTTAGATGATTTTTGAAGGTCCATCATTCAACTTACATTTAAATGAATCTGTAAAAGCAGTAAATATAATTGCAAGTCAATTCAATTAGACTAAGAAGAAGGATTTTCTTCAAACCAGCTTTCTAAAATAACAACAGCCGAAGTTGAGTCAACATCCCTTTTTGATAAGCCTTTAAATCCTTTGTCTTGAAAAAGTCGGGATTTTGCTTCGACACTACTCAATCGTTCATCTTGAAAAAACACATTAATATTGAATCTCCCGTTCAGCCTATTTCCAAAGCGTCTAGCTTTTTGTGTCATGGGTTGCTCAGTACCATCCATATTCAATGGCAAACCAACTACAATATAATCAGGCTGCCATTCTTTAATCAATTTTTCAACTAAAAACCAATCTGGTGCACCATCTGTGGCTTTCAGCGCCTTCAATGAATTTGCGCTTGCTGTGATGGTTTGTCCCACAGCAACGCCGATACTTGTCGTGCCAAAATCAAATCCTAATACCGTTTTACTACTCAAATTTCTTCTCCAATTACACCTATTAGTTGATTTTATATTTTCATTTCACTTAACCGTCTTTCAATTGCAGCAAACAATTTGTCCGTAATAGAAATATCAAAAGCTGCTTCTATCTCACGAATACATGTAGGGCTAGTGACATTAATCTCAGTCACTCTATCGCCAATGACATCTAACCCAACAAACACTAATCCTTTTTCTTTCAAAACAGGACCAACTGCATTAGCTAACGCCCAATCACTTTCTGTCAGAGGTCTTGCTTCACCGCGACCACCAGCTGCTAAATTACCTCTTGTCTCACCTTGCGCCGGAATTCTTGCTAAACAATATGGCATAGGCTCACCATCAACTATCAAAATACGCTTGTCCCCATCGATAATCGCTGGTTGATAACTTTGTACCATGCAATAAATTTGATTTAATTGAGTCAATGTCTCAATAATCACTGAAAGATTAGGATCTCCTTCTTTAACTCTAAAAATAGATGAACCACCCATTCCATCTAAGGGTTTTAAAATAATATCTTTGTGAGTTTGATAAAACTGCCTTATTAATTCAGTTTTTCTAGTCACTAGTGTAGGAGGGGTTAAATCAGGAAACCATGCAGTAAATAATTTCTCATTACAGTCTCTTAAACTTTGCGGTTTATTGATTATAAGAGTACCTTCAACTTCTGCTCTTTCTAAAATATAGGTAGCATATATATACTCCGTATCAAAAGGAGGATCTTTTCTCATTAATATAACATCTAATTCATTTAAAGCGATGTCATGATCGCCTATAAACTCAAACCAAGAATGAGTTTCATATGTTACTTTTAGTTTTTTGGCTGTAGCACGTGCCTCACCTGTATTTAAATAAAGATCCTTCATCTCCATATAAAAAAGTTCATAGCCTTTAGATTGTGCAGCAAGTAACATAGCAAAACTTGAATCTTTTTTAATATTAATTTCTTGTATGGGATCCATAACGATACCCAGTTTTTTTGGTAATTGACTCATAAGAACCTCAATTTATCTTAACAACGTTAATTTTTATCACAGTATTTAATAATATCAATAACTGACCTTTTTTAAACCGTTTTTTCCAGCTCACTTTAAAAAAACACAAAAATAGAATGTGAAATTGATCACACAAATGAAATCTTAATAAAAAAAGAGTAAACTAGGGATATTCTAACAGTAATTTATCAATTACATTTAATTATTCTCAAGCCAAGAGACTAGATTTTATGAACAATCTCGTTAAAAGCCATTCTGCCTACGCTAAAAGAGTCACTCGAGCGGCTATTATTGCAACCAGTGTCGCTTCAGTTTTATTTATCGCTAAAGCCATTATTTGGTGGATCACAGGTTCAATAACACTCTTAGCAGGCCTCCTGGATTCTTTAATCGATATTAGTGCCTCCTCATTAAACTTACTAGTGTTAAGATTTGCACTATTACCCGCTGATCACAACCACAGCTTTGGTCATGGTAAAGCAGAATCTCTCTCCGCTTTGGCTCAAGGAATGTTTATCTTAGGTTCAGCAGTAATTCTCATGCTTAATGGGATACAAAACCTGGTTAATCCAGTACCTATCAAAAATGTAAGTTGGGCCATGATTGTTATCATAATCTCATTAGTTACCACTATATTTCTAGTGATTTATCAGCGCTGGGTGTATAAAACGACTCAAAGCCAAGCAATTAAAGCCGATATGCTTCACTACCAATCTGATGTGTTATTAAATATCGCTATTTTAGCGGCTTTAATTTTATCTCATTATGGTTTTTCAAGAGCCGATCCTATTTTCGCTATTTTTATTAGCCTCTATATTGGCTATCATGCATTAAAAATTGGTTATGATGCAATTCAAATGTTACTAGATAAAGCCCTTCCAGTAGAAGAACAAGAGCAAATAATCAAAATTGCAGTAAAGACACAGGGAGTCTTAGGTGCCCATGATTTGAAAACCAGAAGAGTTGGACTCACGCGTTTTATTCAAATGCATATCGAAATTGAAGATAACTTACCTCTCATTGAGGCACATGCCATCATTGAAAATATAGAAAATGCATTGTTAATTGCTTTTCCATCGGCAGATATACTGCTACATCAAGATCCTCATTCAGCAGTCGCAAAAGAGAATCAAGGAAAAAAGACACTATAAAACTCAAAATAATGATATAAGATAAATCATCTAACGGTCACCATTTGTTTATTAAGAAAATTAAATATGACTACTATTGCACTGTAAAAAAACAGATATTTAGGGTGTAATAAAAATAATTAATGTGAGTCAAAAATAGTTTAATAAAATTAATATATAATTGAAATACAATGATACAAAGTGTTTAAAAGTGAATTTGGACCTAATCGTTAAAACAAAAAAGAGGCAATTTTTATGATAAAAAAAATAGGTGTATTAACAAGTGGTGGTGACTCTCCTGGAATGAATGCAGCAATACGCGGGGTAGTGCGAGCGGCTATCACTGACGGACTTGAAGTATATGGCATATATGATGGCTATTTAGGTTTATATGAAAATAGGATGAAAAAACTCAACCGCTCTGATGTATCAGATATGATAACCCGTGGCGGAACATTTCTTGGTTCAGCAAGATTCCCTCAATTTAAAGAAGAAGCTACTCGCTTAAAGGCAATTGAAAACTTAAAAAATAATGGTATCGATGCCCTTGTTGTAATTGGTGGTGATGGTTCTTACATGGGAGCTAAACTCTTGTCAGAAAAGGGATTCCCTTGCATAGGCCTGCCTGGCACAATTGATAACGATATAGGCGGAACAGATTATACAATTGGTTACTTTACTGCACTTCAAACGATTGTAGAAGCAATTGATAGATTAAGAGATACATCTTCTTCTCATCAACGCATATCTTTAGTTGAAGTGATGGGGCGTTATTGCGGTGATTTAACCATGGCTGCAGCTATCGCAAGTGGTTGTGAATTT
The DNA here is from genome assembly GCF_042432445.1 of Thorsellia kenyensis. Taxonomy (NCBI): domain Bacteria; kingdom Pseudomonadati; phylum Pseudomonadota; class Gammaproteobacteria; order Enterobacterales; family Thorselliaceae; genus Thorsellia; species Thorsellia kenyensis. The sequence continues at coordinate 37,775 of NZ_JBHLXE010000046.1, forward strand.
ATGATCTTACCTGAAGTTCCTCTTGATAAAGAAGCACTCGTTAAAGAGCTACAAAGAGGGATTGAACATGGAAAAAAACATGCGATTGTTGCAGTAACAGAAAAAGTAACAGATATTTATGAACTGGCTAAATATATACAGACTCAAACAGAACGGGAAACTAGAGCTACGGTTCTAGGCCACATCCAAAGAGGTGGTTCTCCTGTTGCTTACGATAGAGTACTTGCTTCACGCATGGGTGCGTATGCTATTGAACTTCTTTTAAAGGGAGTCTCAGGTCATTGCGTAGGTATACAACAAGATGAGCTAGTGCACCATGAAATTGAAGATGCGGTCACAAATTTAAAACGCCCATTCAAGGCTGATTGGTTAAAGACAGCAGAAAAATTATTTTAATTTATAGCTCCTTTTATAACCTCTTTAAAATTAAGGTACATTAAAGAGGTTATCGAATTTTATTTAAATTTTAATTTCAAAATATCTATAAATTTAAAATTTAGTTAGCCATCTGCTTTTCTCTGATTTCAGCGAGTGTTTTACAATCTATGCACATATCAGCAGTCGGTCTTGCTTCTAAACGGCGAACACCAATTTCAACACCGCAAGCTTCACAATAGCCAAAATCACCCTCTTCTAATTTTTTGAGTGTTTTTTCTATTTTTTTAACCAATTTACGCTCTCTGTCACGATTGCGCAATTCAAGGCTAAACTCCTCTTCTTGAGCAGCTCTATCAACAGGATCAGGGAAGTTAGCTGCTTCGTCTTGCATATGGCTAACCGTCCTATCTACTTCATCTCTCAATTGGTTACGCCAAGCTTCTAAAATAGAACGAAAATGCTTAATTTGATTCTCATTCATATATTCTTCATTTGGTTTTAGTTGATAAGGTTCAACACCAGCAATTGACAATAAACTTAAGGATGATACTTTCTTGTTTTGATTTTCTTGCACTTCAATTCTCCTAGTACATAGTTATTACTTAAATATACTTGTTGTACGTTTTAATGAAATCGATACGTTATAGCAATATCAAAAGATATTCTTTCGGCTTTACTTTATTTAATACAAAGCAAACACCTTACTGAATACCAAACAAAATTTAATCTCAAGCTAAAGAAAAATACTTATTCGTAAAATAAGAATATTCAAAAAGGGAAAGACCTTACCAGAACATTAAGCGGTATGCAATAGCAAAAATTAAAAATGATACTATGTAACAAAAAATTAACATGTTAATTGTTGGCTATTTCCCCATATTACTTTGGCTATATGACTGCGACTTTCTTGTCTCAGTGCACACAAAACACTAAAAATTTGCACTAAATTTTCACTACGATTAACAGTTCCCTGCTGACCTGAAGGAGGCATATCAGGTGAATCTGTCTCTAAAACAACCCATTCTAAAGGAATTTTTGCTATAGCCCGCCTAGTTTTATTGGCTCTTGAATACGTAATAACACTTCCAACCCCTATCATAAAACCTAGTTTGATGAAATTCATTGCTTCTTCATAACTTCCTGAAAAACCATGAATTACCCCTCGTAGGCCTGGCACTGTTTTTTTAAGATAAGTCAGAATAAGTGAATGTGTTTTTCGCGAATGAATAACGACAGGTAAATTAAATTCTTTAGCCAATATTAATTGAGATCGAAATAAATTACATTGCTGTTTAAATAAATCACTGTCAATTTTAGCAATAGCAGCATCTAAACCGATTTCTCCTATGGCCTTGATAACAGGTTGAACAGAGGCCTTATCTTTTTGGATTAACAAACTTAAATAGTCAATGTCAGAGGGTAAGTGTGAAGGGATAAAATAAGGGTGAAGGCCCAACCCCACATAAAATATTTTTTCATAATGATGTGCTAGAAATAAAAGTTCAACAAACTCTGATGCCTTTGTTGCGGGAATAAATACCTTCTGGATATTTTTAGCCTGGAATTTTTTGATTGTTGCAGGAATATTTTCAGAAAAAGGGGGAAAATTAAGATGCGCATGGGTATCAAAAAGGGGATATTCACACGCATCGGCATTCATACTAGTGTTCCCTAGTTTTAAAGAATTTGATCTCCGGATAACGCTCTTGCGTTAAATTCAAATTAACCATAGTCGGAGCAATATATGTCAAGTTATCCCCTCCATCTAATGCTAACTGTGCTTCTGCTTTACGTTTAAATTCCTCAAATTTTTTGACATCATCAGAATCAACCCAGCGGGCAGTAGCAACATTTATTGGTTCATAAATAGCTTCAACATTATATTCATTTTTCAATCTCGACACCACTACGTCAAATTGTAACGTTCCCACCGCACCTACAATCAGATCATTACTAATAAGAGGTCTAAATACTTGTACAGCACCTTCCTCAGAAAGCTGAACTAAGCCTTTTAATAATTGTTTTTGCTTTAAAGGATCTTTTAGGCGAATTCTTCTAAATAACTCCGGAGCAAAATTAGGAATACCTGTAAATTTAAACATTTCTCCCTGCGTAAACGTATCCCCAATTTGAATAGTACCATGATTATGTAGCCCAATGATATCTCCTGCATATGCTTCTTCAATATGCTCACGATCACCAGCTAGAAAAGTTAATGCATCTGAAATAACCACATCTTTATTTGTTCTTACCTGACGCATTTTCATGCCCCTAGAATATTTACCTGAAACAATTCTTAAAAAGGCCACCCGATCTCTATGTTTAGGATCCATATTAGCCTGAATTTTAAACACAAAACCACTCAACTTTTCTTCTAATGCCTCGACAGTTCTTTCATCAGTAGCTCGAGATGATGGGGACGGAGCCCATTTAACTAAACCATCTAACATCAAATCAACCCCAAAATTACCAAGAGCTGTGCCAAAGTATACTGGTGTTAACTCTCCAGCTAAAAAAGCCTCTAAATCAAATTCATGAGAAGCACCTTTGACAAGTTCTAATTCATCTCTCAGTTGATTAGCTAAATCTTCCCCTATCACTTCATCAAGCAAAGGATTATCTAAGCCTTTAATGACTCTTTTTTCTTGAATAGTGTGACCTTTACCCGTTTGATAAAGATAAGTTTCATCCAAATGCAAATGGTAGACTCCTTTAAAAGATTTCCCACAACTTATTGGCCAAGTAATAGGTGAGCAAGCAATTTTCAATTCTTGCTCAACTTCATCCATCACTTCCATAGGGTCACGAATATCTCTGTCTAATTTATTCATGAAAGTAACAATAGGTGTATCTCTAAGACGTGTGACTTCCATCAACTTACGAGTTCTATCCTCAACCCCTTTAGCTGTATCAATAACCATCAAACAACTATCTACGGCAGTTAATGTTCTGTAAGTATCCTCGGAGAAGTCTTCATGCCCTGGAGTATCTAAAAGATTGACTAAATATTTATCATAAGGAAACTGCATCACAGAGGTTGTTATAGAAATACCCCGCTGCTTTTCCATTTCCATCCAGTCTGATTTTGCATGTGCATCACTGCCCCTTCCTTTAACAGAACCTGCTTTTTGTATTGCTTGTCCTAGCAAGAGTAATTTTTCAGTAATTGTTGTTTTACCGGCATCTGGATGAGAAATGATAGCAAAAGTTCTACGTTTGTTAATTTCACTAATAAATTCTTGGTTAGTCATATAGATATCTTTGTTTGATTTCAAGGATAAGTAAAACTGTATAGTTAAAACTCAATCCTGGTAAGTTATTATAAATAACATAGCACAGCAACAATTAATTGATTAAATCAATAGGTGCAGCACATCAACGTTATCGCAAGTTTGTATGATTCGATAAAGCAATAAATAGTATACTCAATACAACTAGAATAGTTGTTGTTGAAACTTTAGTTGTATCTCATGAAATATTTCTTTAGTGACAAAAGGTTGTATATCGCCTCCATGTCTCGCGACTTCTTTTACTAGCGAAGAGGAAATAAAAGAAAGATTTTCACTTGGCATTAGAAATACACTTTCTAATTCTGGATACAAATGTCGGTTCATTCGAGCAAGTTGCCATTCATATTCAAAGTCTGATACGGCTCTGAGTCCCCTTATCAGAATTCTGGCTTGATTCTCTTTAGCGAAAGAAGCAAGAAGGATATCAAATCCTACCACAGAAACATTTCTGAGATGTTCACAAGCTTTTTTTGCTAGACTTACCCGTTCCTCTAAAGTAAACAGTGTTTTTTTATGAGGGCTATAAGCTACCGCTAGAATTACTTCATCAAATAACTCAGAAGAACGGGTTAATAAATCTAGATGACCTAATGTCAAAGGATCGAATGTTCCAGGATAAATAGCTTTTTTTTCCAATTTAGTCATCATTTTTTCCGCTACTCGATTTAACTGATTGAATCGTTTGAGATAACTCAAGATTGACATCATCTAAGCCTTTATCAGCCTTTATTTTATTACCTTTTAATAGTTCAGCTAATTTTGCTTGGTTCTCAGCTAAATGAGATCTGTCATTTTCTTTATGCCAAAGATGAAATACATGGCTAGCAAAACGCCCACTTTTATGAAATACTCCTGCATGTTGCAATCTGATGACAAAATCAGAATCTTCCATACCCCAACCTTCGAAAGCTTTATCAAATCCATTTACCTTATTTAAATCCTCGCGCCAGACACCTATCGTAAAACCTCTTAATGCCTGCCATTTTTTTGGATCTTTTTTTCGCCATTTAGCATCTAGATTTAAAGTCAATAAAGGAAGTAGCCTGTTTACTTGGTTTTTCATTCTACATAAAAAAAGTTGAGAGAAAGAAAAAAGCGCTAAAATAGAGTTTTGAGCTTCAAGTTTTTCAGTTAATGTTTTTGACAATAATATTCGAGATCCTGATACCACATAGCCTTTTTCAGCTAATTTTTTATGATTTTCAATGAAATTCTTTGGTAAAACGCAATCCCCATCAATAAATAATAGATAATCAGAATTTGATTGTTTTACCGCTAAATTTCTAATGGCAGACAGCCTAACGCCCTTGTCTTCATGCCAAACATGCTTCATCCTATTACCGAAAAAAGTATTAAATTTTTCGATAAGCAAACGGGTTGATTCACTGGATCCATCATCGGCTATAATAATTTCTTCAGGAAATAGACTTTGGTGAATTAACGACATAAAAAGTAAATTTAACGCTTTAGGATTATTTTTAGCATAAACAATCAAGGCAAGTGATTGTTTATCTTTTAAATTTTTTTGGTGAAACCAAGCTTTTAAATATCTATAATAGGTAACTTCTGCATTAGAAATAGCAAGAACAAGCCCATGTTTACCATCTAAAAAGCCTCTTTGAATTACATAAGTTCTAACAAAAGCCCAAAAACCATGAGTAAACGCTGAAGAAAAAGTGATTTTTTTTTGTCTTTTATTCAGTTTGATTGCACCAGCAGTTGAATAATCATTTGTTTTTTTTAAAACATCCTCAATTTTTCTATAACTAATATGATATAAAAAATGCTTTAATTTGCCTACATCACCAATGCATATGACTTTTTCATGAACAGGATCATCAGAAAAACGAGCTAAAGACTTTTTAAATAGTCTTAACACGTAATCAGGTCTCCATCCACTATAATTAATTTCTTTTTCACAAAATTTAGATAAACGAGAGATATTATAGCCAACTAAAGGATTATCTATTTGAATAATATCCCGTATTTCATCTGCTAGTGCAGGAGTAACCCGCTCATCTGCATCAATCGATAGAACCCATTCATGGCTTGCATGAGATAAAGCAACATTCTTTTGAGGGCCAAAACCAAGCCATGGTTGATAAATAACTTTCGCTCCATTTGCTTCGGCAATCTTTACACTATCGTCTTGACTACCTGAATCTACGATAATGATTTCATCGGCAAAGCTGACAGAATTAAGACAATCCTCAATATTATGCGCCTCATTATGCATAATAAGTATCACACTCAGTTTTACTGTTTTTTCCGTTTGATTAGTTGACAATTAATGTCTCCTCTGAGGCAAATAAGGTTCAATAGATTCAAGTAGTTTCTCTAATGCACCATGATTTTTTTCAATCACTTCAACAGCGTTGCGCCCAAAATAGCGTCTATAATCTGCATCATTGAGCAAGTTAGTAATTTTTTTTACTAACTCTTGTTTATCATGAATAATTAACAATGCTTGATCAGATGACAGTTTTTTACAAATCGCTGTGAAATTAAAAACATGTGGACCCATAATGACAGGAAGTGCATGAGCTGCAGCCTCTAATGGATTATGACCACCTACCTCAACTAAACTTCCTCCGACAAATGCGATGTCGGCTACTCCATAAAGCAATAATAACTCACCCATGGTATCAGCAACAATCACTTGCGTGGATTCTTCAGGGATCATTCCTGACTGTCGAGTGATATAGCTTAATGAGTAATTATCAGCTAATTGCTTTACTTTACTAAATCTTTCTGGATGCCTTGGAACAACAATTAATAATAAATTTGGAAATTGTAATAAAAGAGATTTATGTGCCTCGAATATGATCTCATCTTCACCTTGATGAGTACTTGCAGCAATCCAGATAGGTCTATTAGGCGCCCATTGTCGTCTCAGGGTCACCGCTCTTGCCGCTAGATCGGGGGTAATAGAAATATCAAACTTTATACTACCCGTAATTGTGATCTGAGAACGCCTTAAACCTAAATCAATAAATCTTTCTGCATCGGATTGGTGCTGTGCACACAAAAGCGTGGTTTGCCTCAGCAATGGCTTCATCAGTGGTCTTATTCTTGAATAACCTCTATAGGAACGTTCAGACAAGCGAGCATTGGCTATAATTAAAGGAATTTTACGTTTATGCAATTGATAAATAAGATTTGGCCATAACTCAGTCTCCATGATAATAACAATTCTGGGGCGAGTTGAGTTTAAAAAACGTCTAATGCTCCCCCATAAATCATACGGCAGATAAACATGGGAGACCTCTTTACCAAATGCTGATAGAACCCTTTCAGAACCAGTAGGGGTCATCGTTGTGATAGTTATGGGTAAATTGGGATATCTATTTTTTAATGCCCTAACCAAAGGAACAGCGGCAAGGGTTTCGCCAACAGACACAGAGTGTAATACAATTCCACCAGGCCTGACTTTTTTACGACAAAAACCATAACGTTCAAAAATACGCTTTCTATATCCTGAATTTTTAAAGCTGCGATAAAGTAATCTAAGCCAAATTAGGGGTTGGATACAATAAAAAATGACCTGGTATATTAGAAAAAAAAGCATAGGGCTAGACACATATTTAGGTTAATGAATGCAGTGCATATTAGACAATATGATACCACAAATACAGAAATAACTGCATATTAGCATATGAATATTTGTGCAAAGCAACTTATTTTTTTACTTGTTCCGTTCGTCCTAAAAAATTAAGTTTACCTGTGCAGTACTTACAACAATAAGAACTTTTAAAACCGAGAACTTTATTGTGCCTTATTGCTGATAAATAGTGAGTCCTACAAGCACACTTATACACAAAAAGGGTGACTTCTCTTAAGGGAATTTCAAAATTATGAGTGACTTTAGGGGGTAATCCAAAGCATTCTTGCATAAAGTCCGCCCACTCTTTGCCATGAGGTTTGATAACACCTCTTTTTTTTACACTATAGTAACGATAGACAAATAAATGAGACAGTTCGTGAGGAATAACTTCTTCAATAAAGGGAATTTGATGTGTAATCAGCATCGATTGATTAATTCTAATTTTCCATTCTAAAGGATATGCTAGGCCTGCAGTTTTTCCTTTCAAATTATAAAAAATAGCAGGGGCATGATAATCTACGCCAAGGTACTGATTAGCTAACAATAATGAACGGTTAAGAAACTGATTAGATCTATCAATCAGTTCTTCTAACACTTCCTTATGTCCGTCCCCCATGTGCTGAATTAACGCGTGCCAAATACAACGATTGTTTTACCGTGCGCCGAAATTAATCCTTGCTCTTCTAGCATTTTTAGAATTCTTCCAACAGTTTCTCTAGAACATCCGACAATTTGACCTATTTCTTGTCGAGTTATTTTTATTTGCATACCATCAGGATGAGTCATAGCATCAGGTTGTTTAGCTAAATTTAAAAGTGTTTGTGCAATACGACCAGTTACATCTAAAAAGGCTAAATTACCCACTTTTTTCGAAGTGCTCTGCAATCTATTCGCCATCTGAGCTGATAATCTCATCAAAATTTCAGGATTGACTTGAATAAGTTGCTTAAACTTTTTATAAGAAATTTCAGCTACTTCACACGAACTTTTCGCTTTGACCCAAGCGGATCGAACTTGTCCTTCTTCAAATAGCCCAAGTTCACCAATAAAATCACCTTGGTTTAAATAGGATAGGATCATTTCTTTTCCATCTTCATCTTTAATCAAAACAGCTACAGATCCTTTCACTATATAATATAGTGTTTCTGATTTTTCTCCTTGATGGATCAAAGAGCTTTTAGCTGCATATTTATGGATGTGACAATGAGATAAAAACCATTCTAAAGTAGGATCTGGTTGTGGTTTAACGATAGCCATGCTTTATCCTTATATCTAAAGGCTGATTAATGACACACATTGAAATCTAGAGATTTATACTAAACCAATGCAACTTTACGTCAAGCCAATATGCCTAAACGTAGGTACTTGAAACCAAAATAATCATATGAATGATAATAGCTTAAACAAATAAAAATTCAACTAGCCAAGAGTAAATAGTTTTGCATCCCCCTAATAAGGCAATAGGATTTAAATTTCAACTCAACAATCCCAACAGTACTCTTTAAAATTTTGCTAGATTATTTGTATTTTTGTTAGGGAAAAAGCTAAAAAACCATAGTCCAAATCAAGAGGAATACAGTATAAACTAGGGAAATGTCAGGGCCGCTATTTAAATTTAACTTTGTTACTTCTAAAAGACAAATTCTAGTAAAACGGTTGAAGAATCTATATGCAACTACGGAGGTTAATTCGAATTAGTTTTATAGGCCTCTCATAATTCATGTCTACACTATATCATGAAAAGTACTTAATATATCAGTTATTGAAGAATTTGATAGGGTCTTACAATGTTGAACTAAATATCCAAATATCGGTTTATTCAAAAATTTTTTTTAATAAACAACTCTTGTCATCTTGATTTTTATAAAGATCTAATCAAGCAGACAACATAAAAAGCTATCAAAAATTTCATCAATTTCGCTTAGCAAAAAAAAGGGGCCTTAGGCCCCTTTCGTATTTAATTATTAATTAAGCAATAACTTTCGCTACAACACCCGCACCTACTGTACGGCCACCTTCACGGATAGCAAAACGTAAGCCGTCATCCATCGCAATAGGAGCGATTAGAGTAACTACCATTTTGATGTTATCGCCAGGCATTACCATTTCAACACCTTCAGGTAATTCTACTGCACCTGTTACGTCTGTAGTACGGAAGTAGAATTGAGGACGGTAACCTTTGAAGAATGGCGTATGACGGCCACCTTCATCTTTACTTAACACGTAAACTTCTGATTCGAATTTAGTGTGAGGTAAGATTGAACCTGGTTTAGCAAGTACTTGACCACGTTGAACGTCATCACGTTTTGTACCACGTAATAAAACACCCACGTTTTCACCAGCACGACCTTCGTCTAGTAATTTACGGAACATTTCAACACCAGTACAAGTTGTTTTAACTGTGTCAATGATTCCGATGATTTCAACTTCTTCACCTACTTTAACAATTCCACGCTCTACACGGCCTGTTACTACTGTACCACGACCAGAGATTGAGAATACATCCTCAATTGGTAATAAGAATGGACGGTCAATAGCACGCTCAGGTTCTGGGATGTATGAGTCTAACGCTTGTGCTAACTCAATGATTTTTTCTTCCCACTCAGGCACGCCTTCTAATGCTTTAAGTGCTGAACCACGAATAACTGGTGTATCATCACCAGGGAATTCGTATTGTGAAAGTAATTCACGTACTTCCATTTCAACTAATTCTAATAATTCTTCATCATCAACCATATCACATTTGTTTAAGAAAACAAGAATGTAAGGTACACCTACTTGACGACCTAAAAGGATATGTTCACGAGTTTGTGGCATAGGACCATCTGTTGCAGCAACAACAAGGATAGCACCATCCATTTGCGCAGCACCCGTGATCATGTTTTTAACATAGTCAGCATGTCCTGGGCAGTCAACGTGTGCATAGTGACGCGTTGGTGTGTCATATTCTACGTGAGAAGTATTAATAGTAATACCACGCGCTTTTTCTTCTGGTGCATTGTCAATCATGCTATAGTCACGTGCTTGACCACCATAAGTTTTAGCTAAAACTGTAGTGATTGCAGCAGTTAACGTTGTTTTACCATGGTCAACGTGACCGATAGTTCCTACGTTCAAATGCGGTTTTGTACGTTCAAATTTTTCTTTAGACATGTTATGAGTCCCTCAAAAAAAAATCATTGATCAGTTGATGCCAAAGCAAAACAGATGTTTTACTGGCTACTTAGGTTAAAATAAAGGAATAGATAGATAATTTCGCTGGGTTCAAGAAGTGGTGCTGATAGGCAGATTCGAACTGCCGACCTCACCCTTACCAAGGGTGTGCTCTACCAACTGAGCTATATCAGCACATCAAAACTGGAGCGGGCAGCGGGAATCGAACCCGCATCATTAGCTTGGAAGGCTAAGGTAATAGCCATTATACGATGCCCGCAATTTTGAACTCGGCTGCTTTTATCTCTCTAAACTTTAGAGGCCGAGCTATTATATCGAAAAAATACTCATTTAAACAGCTCAGTAAGGCAATTTTTTCTTTTTTCTCTACTACAATTAATAAATTAATTGTACTTAAGCTATGGTGGTGGGAGAAGGATTCGAACCTTCGAAGTCGATGACGGCAGATTTACAGTCTGCTCCCTTTGACCGCTCGGGAACCCCACCAGCATTTTGGTGCCGGCTGCCGGAATCGAACTGGCGACCTACTGATTACAAGTCAGTTGCTCTACCAACTGAGCTAAGCCGGCTTAAGTGGCGTGCATTTTAAGTATTCCTTCCACTTTGTGCAACTAAAAATTTAACTTTTCTGTTCTTTAGCTCTTTTTTTGAGCTTTTTTCGCTAAATTCACCCACTTTTGATGTTTTTTCACTCAAAAAATAAACATTAAAATGAATTATACCTTCAATTTTAAAAAATATTTACTTATAAAAATGATTTTTCCTCGAAGTTTTCTTGCTTAAAAAATAAAATGTAAGCAAGAAAATATTTTTTTATTGATAAATCCTAACAAGATGACTTCACTAGGTAACCTAATTGTTATATTATCGCTTAATGTTTCTAAATAGATAGATAATTTTAAGCTATCTCCCCCCAATAAAATTAAGTAAAAAGATGGGCATAATGCAAATAAATACCTCAAGACAATTTTTTAATCACTCTCTTTCTCCTTACCTAAACTTTACAAGAAAAGAATGGGCAGAACTCAGAGCTAATGTGCCCATGACAGTAGATGAAACAGATCTTCATCAATTACAAGGAATTAATGATAAATTATCATTAGAAGAAGTCGCTGAAGTATACCTTCCCTTAGCCAGGCTTTTAAATTTATATATTAGCTCTAACATTCGCCGGCAGACTGTTATTAATGAATTTACCGGAAAAAAAACTGCTAAAATACCCTATATTATTGGTATAGCTGGTAGCGTTGCTGTGGGTAAAAGTACAACTGCACGATTACTACAAACCTTATTACGAGCATGGCCAGAACATAGGCAAGTTGAATTACTCACTACAGACGGTTTTTTACACCCGAACGCCACCTTAAATTCAAAAAACATAATGCATAAAAAAGGATTTCCCGAGTCTTATGATATGAAAAGCTTGGTTCAATTCGTTTCTGATATTAAATCAGGTAAAGAATTAGTTAAGGCGCCACTTTATTCGCATCTAATATACGATATTGTACCTAATCAATATAAAACAATTGAATCACCTGATATACTAATTATTGAGGGCTTAAATGTTCTACAAAGTGGTATGGACTATCCCCATGAACTGCATAGGGTATTTGTTTCTGATTTTGTTGATTTTTCAATTTATGTCGACGCTGAGGCAAGTAATTTAAAAAATTGGTACATAGATAGATTTTTGAAATTCAGAAAAGGCGCATTTTCAGATCCTAATTCTTATTTTCACAGTTATGCGAAATTACCAGAGGACGAAGCAATATCGATTGCCTCTGCTGTTTGGGACAGTGTCAACGCAATTAATTTAAATCAAAATATTTTACCCACAAGAGAAAGAGCGAGTCTTATTTTGAAAAAGGGAGCAAATCATTTAATTGAAGAAATTAAACTGAGAAAATAGTTAGTAGCATAAATAGATTGCTATCAATAAAATATCTATTTTTTTTGCTCTATTTTGGTTTAAAAAGATTCCTTTTTTCTCAAAGAAATATCACCAGCAGATACGCAGATAAGATTATCCCCACTTTTTCTGCTGTTAGTAAATGATGGATGTAATAGTAAACGTCCTTCTTTATCAATTCCTTTATATAAACCAGAAACCAGCTTATCGTTAAGAGAAAGGTTGACCTCAGTATCGATGTCAAACAAATCATAATACATCCATTCATTGAGAAGTTTTTTAATCATTGAAGAGTCTATTTGTTTAAAAAAATCCCACAATTTTTGTTGCATCGCCATGACCAACTTATTTTTATCAATTTTATAACCTTCTTGAATTAAACTTATCCAGTCTTGTGTGACAATTTGTGGATCTGCCTCATTCATATCTAAATTAAGTCCTATTCCTATGATGACGCTCATCTCCTGCTTCAATATTTTAGTTTCAATCAGTATACCTCCCAATTTTTTTTGATTGAGGTATATATCATTAGGCCATTTAAGTTTCAAATTATTAACACCAAACTCTTGCAATACTCTTACAGTCAGTATGCCAATAAGTAAACTCAGACTACTAAAAAATAAATCCACACGGGAAAATTTCCAATAAAAAGTAAAATATAAATTACTGCCAAAAGGTGCATAATACCTTCTACCTCTACGTCCTCTTGCAGCAAATTGATATTCAGCAATACACACATCTCCTGGGATTAATTTTGCGGCATGATTCAAAAAAAATTGATTAGTCGAATCCGTAATTGGCAATAAAAAAATGGCTCTATTGTGTTTAAAAAGGAATGATTTTTCATGGACGGTTATAGGCGTTCTAACAAGAGACGGAACACCATCCACTCGCGTATTTTTTTGAAGACGTTCTGATAGGAAATTAGAGATTACTTCTGATGAGTCATTACTGCCCATCAATAAGAATCCATTTGTTTGAAATGTCTTTTGGCAATATAACTGTACAGGTTGAGATAAGCGATAACCTTTTCCTTTAACACTAAATAGCGTAAGCCCCCAAAGCTCAATTTTAGAGATTACTTGATTTACGGCCTGTCGACTAACACCAAGTTTCTTGGCAATTTCCTCACCTGAATGAAATAGCCCATCTGATAAAATGGTGACTATTTTTAGAAGGGTATTTTCTAAAGACATTCTCATTTCTGGATCCCACAATTTTCTAAAAAATATTACACCTAGAGTCGCTTGACATAGGGATATATTGCATCTACTCATATTGATTATGTCAAATGAAATACAATTGTAATTAACTAGCAACTTTAAAATATTAACTTGCTTAAATACTCCAACGGATCAACTTCACCATTTTTACCAATAAAACGTACTTCTGGTTCAAGCATCACTTGAAATTTTTCATAAACTGCTTCTTGCACAAATTTTGCCAATAAAGCAATATCATTCCCTGTGGCATTTCCTTGATTCGTTAAAACTAAAGCTTGATTTATATGTACTTTAGCATCATTGATTGCATGGCCTTTTAGTCCTGCTTTATCAATTAACCAACCTGCTGCAAGTTTGACCCGTTCCTTTGAATCTTCTAAAGGATAAAATGGTAACTCGGGATAGGAAAACAATAGTGAATCAAATAAAGATTTATCAACAATTGGGTTTTTAAAAAAACTGCCTGCATTACCAATAACATTAGGATCGGGTAACTTTGCCGCTCTAACCTCACAAATTTTATTAAAAATTATTTTTGCTGTGACTTCTTCAGAATTAAACGCTTTTAATTCTCCATAGGTCAAAATGGGTTGCCATTTTTTGGGAATAGCAAAACCCACTGCTAAAATAACTGCTTTATTTTTATAACTTCTTTTGAATATACTGTCTCTATAACCAAATTGGCATGTTTCTGCAAAAAGCCTTTCAATAGAAAGTGTTTCTATGTCAAGAATATCAACATATTGACAGAACATTTTAAATTCAGCGCCATAAGCACCTATATTCTGTATGGGAGCGGCTCCAACAGTACCTGGAATGAGAGCAAGATTTTCTAATCCATCAATATTTTCCTCTATGGTGTAAGCCACAAATTCATGCCAAGATTCTCCAGCCCCCACATGTAAAAAATACTCTTCTTCGGTTTCTTCTTTAATAATTCCTTTGATCTGATTCAATAGAATCACCCCATCAAAAGGCTCAACAAACAGTAGGTTACTCCCCCCTCCTAATATCAAAAGTGAACTCAAAGGTATCTTATTTGTCGCAACTTCTTCATGGAAAAAAGCCACCATTTGTGAGACAGAATCAATAATAAAAACATTATCGTTAATTAGCTGAGTTCTAAATGTATCAATAAAATGTGAGTTTGGCATTCTTTTAAAATTCCTTTGAGATAATCATTCGGACATGACTTATTGTTGAGTTATTCATTGGGATATGCTTTCTTTGCTAATAAATAAGACTATTATTGATCAAAATACATATTACTGCTCGGAAAACTTTGGACTATTAATGAAATGGACCTATTTAATAAAAATAGGGTATTCGGTTTAATTTTTTAATGAGCTATTCGTATGGAAATAAAGAATAAGTAAATCATTTGTTAGTTTTTTTAAAAAAAGAATCAAAATTAAAACTAATAGCAAAGAATAAATTAAAGAGATAGCTTGCACGTGATCAACTTTTATGAAAATGACCTACACGCGCGTTTCATTTATTAGGATTCTATAATATTAAAAGAAAACCATAAACATTTAAAAGCCGCGAGAGTGATTTTAAAATCCGCACAACACAGGATTATTTTTTTAGCATAAATATTGATTTAACAAAAAGACTGCATCTGCGGTCTTTTTGCTTTAAAGCAAATCAAAATAAATTTTAGCTAGTGAAGTTTTAAACCGATTTTTTAAGTTTAGTCAATTCTTAGTCTACTCTAGTTTTGCAGACAAATATTAAGACTGAAAAGTTAATAGATTTTTGAATTAATTTTAGGAGTAAAAAACTGGAGCGGGAAACGAGGCTCGAACTCGCGACCTCAACCTTGGCAAGGTTGCGCTCTACCAACTGAGCTATTCCCGCAGGGGTTAGTGTTCGGTTAACACTAGAAGAAAAAGGTGGTGCCTCGAGGCGGAATCGAACCACCGACACGGGGATTTTCAATCCCCTGCTCTACCGACTGAGCTATCGAGGCAACGGCGCACATTAAACCGCATTATCGAATTCTCGTCAACAATTATTTTGAAAAAACTAAAAAAAAACGCTTACTTGAATTAAAAATAATCAAATAGCACTTATATTAAGCGCTTTTGATTAATTTAATCCTATTTCAATTTATCTTTTGCCACATCTTTCAATTGGAAAATAGATCTAATTAATAGTTATTGATGATAAGAAATTATTTGAATGCTTAAATTATAGTCTTTTTATTTTAATTTTAATTATTCACAAGTGAAATACTAAATTAATAAAACAGGAGTTATGCTAATCTTAAAAAAATCCGTTAATTATGAGTCGGTTTTTGCTAAAATGGGGGTCGAATAAAAAAACATACGTGTAGTTAAATTCACTCATCGAACATATGACTTAAATGAAAAAATATCACAATTGGTTAATACTTTTAATCCTAATTTCAGTAAATCATACTGCGTTCTCGGCACAACCAAAGAACTTTTCCCAAGCAAAAAAAATTGCTCCAAGTATTTATAAAGATCACCCCTACACTTTTTACTGCGACTGCCCCATTACATGGCAAAATAAGAAAGGTATTGTTGAAATTGATAAATGCGATTACAAAATAAGAAAAAACCAAACTCGTGCTGAACGAGTCGAATGGGAACATGTGGTTCCGGCCTCTAAATTCACTCTATTAAGCGAAAATGCGGAACAAAGAGCCTGTTGGCAGGATGGTGGCAGAAAAAATTGTTCCCAAAAAGACCCTTTGTTTCAAAAAATGGAAGGAGATTTACATAACCTCCAACCAGCAATAGGTGAAATTAATGGTGATCGCGGTAATTTATCTTTCTCTCATTGGGAAGGACATACGGGACATAGTTATGGCCGCTGCTCTATTAAAATCGACTTTAAAAGAGATGAAGTCGATCCCCCTGATTCTGTTAAAGGACAAATCGCTCGAATATATTTATATATGTATGAAACTTACGGATTGAGTTATTCTCTTGCTGAATTGATTCAAATGGATTACTGGAACTCTTTTTATCCTGTGACTAAGTGGGAGTGTGAAAGAGACCGAAGAATTGCTAAAATACAAGGAAATCACAATAAATTTGTTAAAGAGAATTGTGACAGAATTGAGTAAATGTACTTAAATTTTAAACAAAAACTAGGAAATCAAATGAACTCACATAAAAATCAATTAAATGTTGTTATCTTAGCGGCAGGTAAAGGGACCAGGATGTATTCGGATTTACCCAAAGTAATGCATAAACTGGCTGGAAAATCGATGGTACAGCACGTTATTGATGCAACAAAAAAGTTAGATGTAGATAAAATAAACTTAATCTATGGTCATGGTGCTGATGCCCTTAAACATCATCTTAGTCATGAATCTGTGAATTGGATTTTACAAGCTGAACAAAAAGGGACTGGACATGCTGTACTTCAAGCAAATCAAGACATAGAAGATAATGATATCGTTCTGATTTTATATGCAGATGTCCCATTGATAGCCAAAAAAACATTAGAAAAACTTATCAATACAAAGCCTAATGAAGGGATAGCACTACTTACTGTTATTTTAGACAATCCTACTGGTTATGGCAGAATAATGAGAGATAAAAACAACCAAATTATCGGTATAATTGAAGAAAAAGATGCTAATGATGAACAAAAGAAAATTACTGAGGTTAACACGGGTATTTTAGCTATCAACGGTAGCGATCTTAAAAATTACTTATCGCAACTGACAAATAATAATGCACAAGGAGAATATTACCTTACTGATATTATTGGATTTGCTCATCAAGCCAATAAGGAAATTATTGCAATCCATCCACAAGATTTATTTGAAGTGGAAGGTGTGAACAATCGCCAACAATTAGCTACTTTAGAAAGAATATACCAAGAAAAAAAAGCTGAAGAATTCTTAAAAGCAGGGCTAATGATTATCGATCCTAAACGTTTTGATATCCGTGGTGAATTAACACATGGTAAAGATTGTGAAATTGACATCAATGTAATTATTGAGGGTAATGTAACTTTAGGTCACCGAGTTAAAATTGGTGCTGGTGTGATATTAAAAGATTGTGTGATTGGGGATGAAGTACAAATCAGTCCATATAGCATTATTGAAAAATCTCTTTTAAAAAATGAGGTAACTGTTGGACCTTTTGCTAGACTTCGCCCTGACTCAGTTTTAGAAGAAAAAGCACATGTTGGTAATTTTGTTGAAATGAAAAAAGCAAGTCTTGGGATCAATTCCAAAGCAGGACACTTGAGCTATTTAGGAGATGCTACAATAGGAAATGATGTCAATATTGGTGCGGGTACTATCACATGTAATTATGATGGGATCAATAAATTCCAAACTGTTATTGAAGATAATGTTTTTGTCGGTTCAGATACCCAGCTTATTGCTCCTGTGAGAGTAGCAAAGGGTTCGACTATTGCTGCGGGGACCACGGTAATGAAAGATGTTCAAAACGAGGGATTAGTACTAAATAAAAAAGAGCAGACTCTGGTCACGTCATGGAAACGCCCAGAGAAAATCAAAAAATAACAAAAAAAGCTGTTGAGTTCAAAGAATATATTCAACAGCTTAATAATTTAGGCTAAGCTAATTTAATTATTAGGAGTAGAAGGAAGCTTAGCGCCACGTTTTTTTAGTTCTTCCGTTTTTATCTCTTTCATATACGCAAGATATTCATCTTCACATTTATTGTCAAAATTATCAGAAAGCCGACCCTTCTCATCAATTTTCTCAAATGCTTCGTCATAGGTTTTTTGAAGAAGTGAAGGATCTTCACTTTTTTCGCCATCTTGCTCAAACATAGTCCCGTAGAGAAAAGACATGAGCTTGTAATGATTAGTATGATACGTATTTAGCATAGCATCTGCATAACCAGAACAATGAGCTCTTTCTAAATCCGAATTTAATAGAGCAAAAGAAGGTGTAATAGACATACCAAATAAAACACAGGCTAAAAAAGAACATAACAGGTTATTGTTCATTTTTTTCATTCTAATTCCTCAGACACTTTTTTAGTTAAAAGCCTCATCACTGACGATAGCATCAGTGGCTGTACTCACATGGCTACCTAAAGTTGCATTCAGCTCAGCCAAATCACTTTCTTGTAAAAGCCCTTGAGCGGATTTTAAATTTAACTGATTAATCAAGTAAGCATAACGAGCATTGGATAATTGTTGCTTTGCGTTAAAAAGCGTGGTTGTTGCATTAAGAACATCAACAATAGTTCTTGTACCGACTTGATAACCTGCCTCAGTAGCATCTAATGAAGTTTGTGCTGACACCACAGCTTGTTCAAACGCGTTAATACTACTAATAGATGCATTCAAATTATTACGAGAGGAGCGTACATTTTGTTCAACTGACCTTGCTGTTGCCTCTAGAGCTTCACTAGCACTCACATAACCATATTGGGCTTGCTCAGTTCTAGACCAAGTTCTTCCCCCTTGAAAAATAGGCACATTTAATGTAACACCAATACTATTTTCACCAGTATTATCATCTGTTGCTCTTAGTCTATTTGAACCTGAATAACTGGTATCTCTCACGGAGGATGAAGCTTGTGCTGTCAAGGTGGGCAAATGACCACTTTGTTCTAATCTAATATTTTCGCGAGAAAGTTCCTGTTGTAAGCGAGCAGCTAATAAACTTAAATTACGATTATTGGCATTTTCAATTAATTTATCAACAGAATCAGGTCTTGCTGTTTTAAAGGTATTTACATCTAAAGAGGCGAGCTTATCAAAATGATGACCAGTAATTTGTCTTAACACTTCTAGCGCATTTTCCAATTGATTGCTTGAATTAACCAAATTAGCCACAACACTGTCATATTGTGCCTTGGCATTTTGAACATCTGTAATAGCAACTAATCCGACTTCAAATTGTTGCTCTGTTTGTTCTAATTGACGAAACACCGCTTTTCTATTTGCTTCAACAAACTCTAGTGAGTCGATGGCACCTAAAACATTAAAATAGGCAGTTGCTGTGTCTAAAATCAATTTTTGTTGTGCACTCTGATAATTTGTTTCTTCAATATTCGCTGCTTTTTGTTGAATACTCAATCCCTTCCAAATACTATAATCAAAAAGAGATTGCGTTAAATTAATAGAACCACTTTTAATTTCACTGTTACTATTTTTATTATCCCTTAACCCGCGGTTTTCAGTGTAACTTGCTTGAGCATTTAACTGCGGTAATAAACCACTTCTTGCTTCATTAATCTTTTCAAATGCTGAATTTCTATCAGCTTGAGCACGTCTTAAATCAGGATTAGTGGCTTCTGCTTTTTTATAAACCTGTAGTAAATCTTCACTCAATGCCTGCATAGAAAAAGTGGAAGTAAATAATGCAACACATACGGTCACAAGTTTTAATCTGGTTTTCATTTTTTTATCCTGTTTATCATGACTAACAACATGCACTTTTTTAAATTAATGATTTAAAAATCACCTATTGCATACAGTTTAACAACTTTTCAAAAATATTTCAGCGTATATCGTAAATCCGCAACAAATTTATCTCAATTTGATCCATTAATCATACGTTTTCCATTTCAACTATCACTCAATAAAACCATTTTTATTACTATAACGCATGTTTCCTGAAAATAAACTGAACAAAAAAATTTTTTTTGACTTGTATCAAGGTGTTTTTATTAATAAAAGCCGACACTATAACCCTCTGTCCCAATTAACTTTAAAAAGAGGGAATAGCTATTTCAATCCTCTTTTAAGTAATTTACCAAAGAAGAGGCAACGTTATGTATAGTAACACTTTACAAAAATGCGCGAATAAAGCAGCTCACATTAAAACTTTTCTCAAGATTAATCCTATTGGGTTTTGGATAAGTGGCATGATGGCTGGATCTTATGTTGGACTAGGAATCATTCTGATTTTTACATTAGGTAATAAAGTCGAACCTAGCTTACGCTATCTTGTTATGGGGGCAACATTTGGTATTGCATTAACGCTTGTTATTATTGCCGGTGCTGAGCTTTTTACAGGGCACACTATGTACCTAACTATTGGAGTCAAAACAAAAAAAATAAGCCTCCTTGATGCGGTAAAAATATTACCTAAAACTTGGCTTGCAAATTTGTTGGGTGCAATATTGGTTTCTTATATTTATTTTTTATGTGGTTTTGAGCAAATGGATAATTCTGGAGCTTTATTACATGAAATTGCTTTGAAAAAAATCGATCTAACGGCACTCAATCTTTTTATGAGGGGGGCTTTATGTAATTGGCTTGTCTGTTTGTCTATTTGGATGGCTTTGCGTGTTAATGGTACAGCCAAATTTATAGCCATTTGGTGGTGTTTATTAGGTTTTATTGCATCAGGTTATGAACACTCAGTAGCTAACATGACCGTATTCGCATTATCAAGCTTTGGACAACACTCTGACGCATTTACTTTCTTAGGGGTATTGCATAACCTATTTTGGGTCACGTTAGGTAATCTTTTCTCTGGAGTGGCTTTTATGGGGCTAGGGTATTGGTATGTCACATCAAAAGAAGAACGTCGTCTCTTGATGAGTGAGGAAGTTATTTCTAAAACACATACATCTAAACCTGTGCAAAAACAAAAAATCATTTAATCAATAAGGCGCAGAAAAACCCTTGAAATTTTATACTAGACCACTACGATGGGTTTTCCTGGTGTAATTAAATATCTGTTAAAGGCCATCTTGGGCGTGTTTTTATTGCTAAAGGCGCTCTCGCCCCAAGAGTCAACCTGCGCCAACCGGCATAAGCAATCATTGCACCATTATCGGTACAAAATTCTGTTCTTGGATAAAATACTTGAATATTCTGCTTTAATAACCCATTAAATTTTTTTCTAAGGGCATTGTTAGCACTTACACCACCCGCTATAACTAATCGCTTAAATCCCGTTTGTTTCAACGCACGTTGACATTTTATAAATAACGTATCAATAACAGCTTCTTGAAATGCAAACGCAATATCTGATTTTATTTGATCTGTAATCTCTTGAGTCAAATGATTTTGATTAGCTTTAACAGCATTAGCAGCTGCTGTTTTTAAACCAGAAAAACTAAAATCTAAGCCTGGTTTATCTATCATCGGTCTTGGAAACTTAAATGCATTAGGTGTACCAGATTGCGCAAGTTTTGAGAGTAAAGGGCCCCCTGGATAATCAAGACCTAGTAACTTGGCCGTCTTATCAAATGCTTCTCCTGCAGCATCATCAATCGATTCTCCTAGTAAAATATAATGCCCCAATCCTTCAACAGAAATTAATTGAGTATGCCCACCTGAAACCAAAAGAGCCACAAAAGGAAATTCAGGTGGGTTTGGCTCTAACATAGGGGCTAAGAGGTGGCCTTCCATATGATGAACTTCCACAGCTGGCACTTGCCAAGCGTATGCTAAAGTGCGCCCTATCGTGGCACCTACCAATAATGCTCCCATAAGACCAGGTCCTGCTGTGAAAGCAACAGCATCAATACGCTCAGGCGCTGTTTTAGCCTCTTCAAGGGCAGCGTTAATTAAAGGTAACGTCTTTTTTATATGATCGCGAGAAGCAAGTTCAGGAACGACTCCACCATAATCAGCATGCATCTTTGCTTGGCTGTATAATTGATGTGCCATCAGCCCTAATTCAGTGTCATAAATAGCGACACCCGTTTCATCACAAGATGTTTCAATACCTAATACTCGCATTAATGGATTTACCTTTACTTAAAATTTTTTTTAGACAAATAAATTCATTTTAACTAAAAGATTTTATTTGTCCTATTTTTTTCAATCATCTTTTCTACTATTTATTATATAGGAACTTTAATTGAGCATATACCCTCTTTACTCGTTACCGCAACTAATCTCTAAAAAAATTCCCCAATAAAGCGTCATTCAGTCCTAAATGACGGCATTAAATTAAATACTTAAATATTCAATTTTTGAAATATTCCTTGAAGTTAATCGTTTAAATAAGTCTCTTACCAGCATTCTATTTATCTATTTACCTTTAGTAATTAACTGTGTGTACTGAGGACTTATTATTTTTACATTGTCATAAAACTGTCATATAACTGTCATATTCTATTCACATGAAAAATTTATCTTGTGAATGCGAATTATCATAGGCGCAGACATAATATTACCCTATTTATAAAATTTTGAACCATTAAAATTTCTATCTATGAAATAAAGGAGCATCAGATGCTATCTATGAAGAAAAAACTATTTTCAATGAGCCTTATCGCTATGGCAACACTAAGCACTCAAGCTTTTGCAAATACAAATTTAACTGGCGCTGGTGCAACATTCCCTGAACCAGTCTATGTCAGTTGGGCAGTAGATTATGCAAAAGAATCAGGCAACCAAGTCAACTATCAAGGTATTGGTTCTTCTGGTGGAGTGAAACAAATAAACGCGAAAACTGTCGACTTCGGTGCCAGTGACAAACCCTTAGATGATGAACAATTAAAAGCAGATGGACTATTCCAATTTCCTACCGTTATTGGTGGCGTAGTACTGGTAGTAAATATCGAGGGAATTGAATCTGGTGAATTGGTTCTTGATGGTAAAACTCTAGGAGAAATATTCCTTGGTAACATTACTAAATGGAACGATCCTGCCATCACTCAATTAAACCCAGGTGTAGCACTACCTGATCAAAACATCGCCGTAGTAAGACGTGCTGATGGTTCAGGTACTTCTTTTGTATTTACAAGTTATTTAAATAAAGTGAACGATACGTGGAAAGAGTCAGTTGGCGCAGGATCAACAGTCAAATGGCCAACTGGGTTAGGTGGTAAAGGCAATAGTGGCGTAGCGGCTTTCGTACAACGCACCCCAGGTTCAATCGGTTATGTTGAATATGCTTATGCAAAACAGAATGGCTTAGCATATACAAATTTAATTTCAGCTGATGGTAAATCAGTCTCTCCAAGCGGTGAATCTTTTAGTGCTGCAGCATTAAATGCTAACTGGGATGAAACTTTTGCACAAGACTTAACGAATCAATCTGGTGATAATGCATGGCCAATCGCTTCGACTACCTTTGTTCTTGTTCATCAAACACAAGACAAACCAGAAAATGGTAAAGCCGTTTTGGATTTTTTCAATTGGGCTTATGACAAAGGCGATGAAAAAGCAATCTCTTTAGATTATGCAGTATTACCTGATTCTGTAGTAGAAAAAATCAAAGCGGCTTGGAAAACAGAAGTTAAAGATAGCAACGGCAATCCAATTTTTAATTAACAGATATTGTGGTTACTTTTAGTTATTATCTCACACTACTATTTTGATTAATTTTATTAAATAGCAAGAGAAAAAAACAGAAGAATCTTGATTGAGATTCTTCTGTTTCAATTTATGTCACTATGATATCCCAAATGACATTTTAAAACGAATGTCATAGTAGTTTAGCTATCTCAACAGATAAATAAACCAGAGTAAAAAAACATGTCGAATTCGCAAATAAATTTTAAGAACATAAAAATGAATCAAAAAATATCTGCTAAAAATGGCGATAAATTTTTTGGCTTTCTTGTACATACCGCAGCACTAATTACCCTCCTCTCTTTGGGGGGGATTATTGTTTCTCTAATCATTGCATCAATACCTAGCATGAAAGCATTTGGTTTCTCATTCTTATGGACCACTGAATGGGATACGAATACAGAAACATTTGGTGCACTGATTCCTATTTATGGTACGGTCATTACCTCAATTATCGCACTGATTATTGCAGTTCCTATCAGCTTTGGGATCGCACTCTTTTTAACTGAACTGGCGCCTAATTGGCTCAAAAGACCTTTAGGTATCGCTATTGAACTCTTAGCTGCTATCCCCAGTATCGTCTATGGTATGTGGGGGCTTTTTGTTTTTGCTCCAATTTTTATGCGCTACTTTCAAGAGCCTCTCAATAAAGCCTTAGCAGATGTCCCCGTATTGAGTACTTTTTTTACCGGCCCTGCATATGGCACAGGAATTCTTACGGCAGGAATTATTTTGGCTATCATGATCATTCCTTATATTGCCTCTGTAATGAGAGATGTTTTTGATCAAACCCCAGTGATGATGAAAGAGTCAGCCTATGGTATTGGATGTACTACATGGGAAGTTATCTATCGCATTGTTCTTCCTTATACCCGCAATGGTGTTATTGGTGGAATTATGCTAGGACTTGGCCGTGCACTAGGTGAAACTATGGCTGTGACTTTCATCATAGGAAATGTTTACGATTTAAATGGCTTCTCTCTCTTCGCTCCTGGTAATAGTATTACATCAGCACTTGCTAACGAATTTGCTGAAGCTGATCCTGGTTTACATACCTCTGCATTAATGCAGTTAGGCTTAATTTTATTTGCCATTACTTTTATTGTTCTTGCTATTTCCAAACTAATGATCATGCGCCTAGCTAAGCAAGAGGGGAAAAAATAATGAACACGCTTAATCAAACAGCAACAATTGCCTCACCAGGTGTTATGAGTAGTGAGCAATTAAAAATGCGTCAAAAAAGACAATTTAAACGTCGTATCAGAAATATGATTGCACTAACCCTCTCTTTATCAACTATGGCTTTTGGTTTATTCTGGTTGATTTGGATTTTATGGACTACCATAACAGAGGGAATAGGTGGATTAAGTATAGATGTATTCACACAAAACACCCCTCAACCAAATTCCATGGAAGGCGGCTTGGCAAATGCTATAGTGGGATCTTTACTTTTGGTGTTTTATGCTACTCTTATTGGAACTCCTTTAGGAATTCTTGCAGGAATCTATCTCGCTGAATATGGAAAAAAATCCATACTGGCAAGTTGTACCCGTTTTCTAAATGATATATTACTTTCAGCACCCTCTATTGTGATTGGACTGTTTGTATATGTTCTTTTTTCAGGTTTCTCCGGCTGGGCAGGTGTGGTTGCTTTAGCTCTCTTACAAATTCCGATTGTGATTAGGACCACAGAAAACATGCTGCTTTTAGTACCGGATAGTTTACGTGAAGCGGCCTATGCTTTAGGCACCCCAAAATGGAAAATGATCCTTACCATTACACTAAAAGCTTCCGTTGCTGGAATAGTTACAGGAATACTTTTAGCTATTGCTAGAATCGCAGGAGAAACAGCTCCACTTTTATTTACAGCATTATCTAATTTATTCTGGAGTACCGATTTATCCTCCCCTATTGCGAGCTTACCTGCGACAATATTCAAATTTGCTATGAGCCCATATGAAAATTGGCAATCGCTTGCATGGACAGGAGTACTTATTATTACAATCATGGTATTACTACTCAATATTTTAGCCAGGGTCATTTTTGCCAAAAAACAGTAATTAAATAATAGATTTAGATGCACTATTTGGAATAAAAAAAATTATTTAAATGAAATAATCAGGAAAAATTATGCAACAGAACCAATTTGTAGAAATCAGCCAAACAGAAAGTAAAATTCAAGTAAACCATTTGAACTTTTACTACAATCAATTTCATGCTCTAAAAGATGTCTCTATGAATATAGCACGTAATAAAGTGACTGCCTTTATTGGTCCCTCTGGATGCGGTAAGTCCACCTTATTACGTACGTTTAATAAAATGTATCAATTATATGGTGAACAAAGAGCGCAAGGTGAAATTCTGCTTGACGGTAAAAATATTCTCACTGATAACAGTGATGTGGCCTTACTCCGCGCAAAAGTTGGGATGGTTTTTCAAAAGCCGACTCCATTTCCTATGTCGATATATGACAATATTGCTTTTGGAGTAAAATTATTTGAAAAACTTTCTCGCTCAGAAATGGATGAGAGAGTTCAATGGGCTTTGACTAAGGCTGCACTATGGAATGAAACCAAAGATAAATTAAACCAGAGTGGCTATAGTTTATCTGGAGGACAACAACAACGTTTGTGTATTGCAAGAGGAATAGCAATAAGACCTGAAGTTTTATTGTTAGATGAACCTTGCTCTGCATTAGATCCTATTTCTACAGGGAAAATTGAAGAGTTAATTCATGAGCTCAAAAATGATTACACTGTAGTTATTGTTACCCATAATATGCAACAAGCGGCTAGATGTTCTGATTACACTGCTTTTATGTATCTTGGAGAATTGATTGAGTTTAATGACACAGATACGATGTTTACAACCCCTAAACGAAGAGAAACAGAAGATTATATTACAGGTCGTTTTGGTTAATCAGTAGGATATATAGAAAATAATCAATGTGATTGTCTATCCCATTAGGAGAAAAAATGGATACGCTTAATTTTACCAAACATATCTCACAACAATTTAACGCTGAATTAACCCATGTCCGTACCCAAGTGCTGACCATGGGTGGACTTGTTGAGCAACAGTTAACATCAGCCATTCAAGCCATGCACCAACAAGATGCGACTTTAGCTAAAGAAGTCATCGCCAATGATGCAAAAGTTAATCAAATGGAAGTTGAGATTGATGAAGATTGTGTTCGTATGATAGCTAAGCGTCAACCTACAGCCAGTGACTTACGCTTTATTATGGCAATAATAAAAACAATCTCAGAATTGGAACGTATTGGAGATGTAGCCAATAAAATCAGTGAAACCGCACTTGAAAAATTTAGTCAACAGCACCAACCCTTGCTTGTCAGTTTGGAATCTTTGGGGCGCCATGCTGTACAAATGCTACATGATGTCCTTGATGCCTTTGCAAGAATGGATGTTGATGCAGCAATTAGAATCTATCATGAAGATAAAAAAATAGACAAAGAGTATGAAGCAGTTATAAGGCAGCTTATTACCTATATGATGGAAGATTCAAGAACCATACCAAGTGTATTAACCGCTATGTTCTGTGCAAGATCTATAGAAAGGATTGGAGACAGATGCCAAAATATTTGTGAATT
The DNA here is from genome assembly GCF_042432445.1 of Thorsellia kenyensis. Taxonomy (NCBI): domain Bacteria; kingdom Pseudomonadati; phylum Pseudomonadota; class Gammaproteobacteria; order Enterobacterales; family Thorselliaceae; genus Thorsellia; species Thorsellia kenyensis. The sequence continues at coordinate 65,196 of NZ_JBHLXE010000046.1, forward strand.
CATTTTCTATTTTGTTAAAGGACAAGATTTTAGGCACCTAAGTGCTGACAAAATCGATAAAATTTTAGGTCATCACTCAGAAGACTCTGAAGAATAAGCAAAACTAATCAATCATTAGAAATCAAATTAGAATAACGCAAGTTATACATTTAATAAATAACTTGCGTTTTTATCAAAACGCCTAAATTCGCCCTTTATAAAGCTGGGAAAAAAGAAGCTGAAAATAATAAGGTGATGTTCACGCACAGTGCAACAAACCAGACAATGGACCGGAATGTTGCCATATCTTTGATATAAGCATAGATATAGACAACTCTGCAGATAATCCATATCCAGAGCAAGCAAGCTAATCCCTGATAGTCAACCTGCATATACAATGCAAATAAGGCTGAAGCATAGAAAAAGGGTAAGGATTCTAAAGTATTGGCTTGTGCTGCATTGGCTCTCGCTCGATACCCATCAAATTTTGACATCCATTGCCTTGGATGATGATTATCAAAATCTTTTCTGCCATATTTGGCTATACCTGCACAAAAAATATGCATTATACCAGCTAATAAAAAAGGAACACTTAAATACCACATTGTTTAATACCTCCATTGTTTGATTAAGACTAACTTCTAGAGCGATTCTTATAAAATAGATAATCAATCAACGCGAAGCCTAAGCCGACGACAAGACCAATTAAATGTGCCTCATTACCAATATTCATCGGTAATACATTACCATAACCTATTACAATCCAAACAATTGAAAATATTAAAATTGCATTTGGTAAATAGAGTTCTTTTTTAGGTAATAACAAACCATATAGCCAACAAAATCCAGTGAGCGCATAAACAACTCCTGATAACCCACCAAATATATGGCCGTTTGATAAATTTTGCCCATAACCAGATAAAAACGCACTAAATAAAAAAAGTAACAATAGTTTAGATGCCCCTAGCTGCTTTTCAACTTGAAGCCCTAAATACCAAATCCACATAGAGTTTACTAATAAATGAAGCAGACTAAAATGTAAAAACGCGTGGGAAATAAAGCGCCAAATTTGACTATATTGTTCAGATGAAGAGGGATAGAAAAGAGCTTGCCTTATTGGTAATGAGTAAAAAATCATTAAAACATAAACAACAAGGGAGAGACAAATAAGCGATGAAGTGACAGGTAAAGCATTCTTTTTAATTTGAGCTAACAAACCGCTTTGAAAGGAAATACTCGCTAATTGAGTATCACTTTTCCCTACATTCCAACTGGCCTGAATATATTGTGGATGGTTAGGATTCTGTGTGTATTGCTCAAAAGCAAGTCTAATTTCAGGTTCTAAATAAATATCCTTGTTTGCTAAACGCAGTGCAAAGAGCTCTGTTTGTATTGTATTCTCTTCAATAGAATCAAGTATTAATCGAACATTAAATTCTTTAAGTATAAAATCAGCAAATACTAAAAGAAATTGCTTATTGCTACTTTGGCAAAATTGCCGAGATGATTTCATCTTTTAAATTCCCTCAATACAATCTTCATTATACCTATCTTTCCAAGCTGTCATACCACCATCTACACTATACACATCCTTAAACCCCTCATTAATGAACCATTGAGCAACAGATTGACTACTGATCCCATGATAACAAACTATTAAAATAGTCTTATCAAATTCTAATAAATTAGCTTGCTCTTGGATATTCTCAGACGTTAAATGAATAGCTTTTGGATGGTGATAATGAATAAATGAATTGATATCTCTGATATCAAATAGGATGGCATCTTCTTTTAATAACTCTCTGGCAGTCTCAGTATTTATTTGTTTTAATTCAGACATTTTAGTTATATCCATTTTGCTGTATTTTTGTCATTTACCTACTGAGATAACTCAGAAGGGCTCTTTTTATGATATAAAAATAAAAACAGGCATAAGCCTGTTAGATATCGATTAGGTTAATTAATTTAACAAAAGTTTCCTTTTTATTGAAAGTAGGAATGTTCACCTGTTTGATGTTCGGTAATATCCTTAACACCTTTTAATTCAGGGAATATTTCTAAGAGTGTTTTTTCAATCCCTTCTTTTAAAGTCACATCAACCATTGAACATCCATTACAACCACCACCAAATTGTAAAATAGCATACCCATCTTCAGTAATTTCAAGTAATGTTACTTTGCCACCATGACCTGCTAATTGGGGGTTTACCTCTGCTTGAATATGATAATCTACTCTTTCTACTAAAGGAGCATCATCACTGACTTTTTTCATTTTGGCGTTAGGTGCCTTTAAAGTCAATTGAGAGGCTAAGTTGTCAGTCACAAAATCAATTTCTGCTTCTTGTAAATAAGGCTGACTGGTTTTATCAATAAATACATCAAAACCATTAAAATTTAATTTAATGTCTGAATCTTCTACAGAATCTAATGGGCAATAAGAGACTCCACACTCTGCAGTAGGTGTTCCTGGATTAATAACAAATACTCTTATTTGTGTTCCTGGTTCTTGATTAGCTAATAATTTAACAAAATGTTCTTGAGCTGGATCTGATATTGTTATCATAATTTAATTACTCATTAAAAAGTGAATATAATTTGGTGTTTAAAATCGACGTAATTTATCAATTTTATACTTTGATATTTAGCGTTTTGCCGTCCTGATTAGTATAGCCTATGTCATAAAAATAGCCTACTCAATTACGATTGCATTACAATTTTACATTCTAGTCCGACTAAAGCAAGAGTATTTTATCGGGATAAAGACTGTGTTGTTTGCGATTTATTTCACCTCATACTTTCTTTTTTAATTTTATTCTATCGCTAACATACTACTATTTTACATATTGTGGCCTATATTTTCGTAAAAGCAAGTAATCAATACCAATCAAGCTTTACATACTACTGTTGAAAACTATTGTTTTTTAATACAAATAGATAGAACTATAGGATAATAAACTGATATCTCCGCTCTAATCGAAAAAAGGATTAGGACGAAATTACTAGATATAAATATACCACTACAAAGAAAGTACTTTTTTAACAAATGGAATACTGATTAATCGTTTTTCTTTCAGTGTAGCTCTATCTAAAGTATCTAGTACTTGGAATAATGTTTTTAAATCTCTATCTATACGATTAACAATAAACGCCGCAACCTCATTAGGTAAATCAAATCCCCTTAGTATTGCTCTGTGTTTAAGCGCTAATAGCTTTTGTTCATCATCTAATACAGTGAGTTGATAAACCTCTCCCCAACTTAATCGAGAAACCAAATCAGGTAATTTTATTCCTAATGATTTAGGTGGTTGACTACCAGTAATAATCAATTTAGCTCTCTCATTTTCCCTAACGCGATTAAATAGATCAAATATTGCTTCTTCCCATTTTTCACAACCAGCAATTTTATCAATATCATCAATGCAAATTAATTCAAGAAATTCTAATCCTTCAAGCATTTCAGGAGAAATCATCTCTATATTAGCTAGCGGTAAAAAAACTGTAGGTAATCCAATATCTTGATAATGTGCACTCGCTGCGTGTAAGAGATGCGTTTTACCACTTTGCCCAGGCCCCCATAAATAAAGATATCCACCATTTTTAGCATCAAGGCATTGCTTTAATGCATACGCAGTTATCGAACCTTCAGGAAGAAAATAGGAGTCTATTGTCTCATCTTCAGGCAAGGGAATTAGTGGCAAAGTCAGCTGATTTAAATTCATATGATTAAAAATGTTATTTAGTACCAAAAATTTTATCGCCAGCATCACCTAACCCAGGAATAATATATCCCTGTTCATTAAGATGGCTATCAATAGATGCCGTATAAAGAGAAATATCCGGATGAGCTTCTTCTAAGGCTTTAATGCCTTCTGGCGCGGCGACTAAAACTAACACCTTGATATGTTGACATCCTGCTTTTTTGAGAAGATCAATCGTTGCAATCATAGAGCCTCCCGTGGCAAGCATAGGATCAACAACCAAAGCTAATCTGTCTTCGATATCTGAGGCTAATTTTTGGAAATAAGATACTGGCTGCAAGGTTTCCTCATCTCTATACACACCCACAACACTGATTCTAGCGCTAGGGATGCTTTCAAGTACGCCTTCCATCATACCTAAACCCGCTCTTAATATAGGAACAACCGTAATCTTTTTGCCTTTTATCTGATCAATTTCGACAGGACCACACCACCCATCTATGGTAATTTTTTCTGTCTCTAAGTTAGATGTTGCTTCATAGGTTAATAGATTACCAATTTCAGAAGCTAGCTCACGAAATCTTTTAGTATCGATATCTTTGGCTCGCATTAAACCAATTTTATGTTGAATTAAAGGATGTTTTACTTCGACGATTTTCATGAATATAACCTCTTATAGTTGCAGAAGGAGTGACATTAATGATCACAATCACCAAATAAATATCGTCACTAATAATGTGATTTAATCAAAATGGGTCAAATTAAATAACCCTTACCGGCTAATTATACAGGATACACAGAAATAGGTTTAATTTTTTTAATAAATCTATCACAGTTGCAACTAATCGATTATCAGAGCGTAAAATTTTCTTTGTCTCTTCATTTCGAAAAGAAAAATAAAAACAATTTCGAAAATATCCTCTTATCCTACGATAATAGGTACAAAAAAAAGACAAAAACAGCTAAACTAAATCAGCAGATTTTATCCATTCAATTTCGTGAGAAAAATATGATTAATATTAACCACTATTCTAAGCTTAATCACAATAGATTATATAACAATAAAAATCTGGTTGATAAAACAGATATTTTAAAAGAATTTGAAAGTGACAGAGGCCGTATTATTAATTCTGCTGCAATTAGGCGATTACAACAAAAAACCCAAGTATTTCCTCTAGAAAGAAATGCAGCAGTAAGAAGTCGACTGACACATTCCCTAGAAGTTCAGCAAATAGGTCGCTATATTGTAAAAGAGATTTTAAGTAAACTCACCCAAGATCAAAAACAAATGTTGGGTATTGAAGGATTAGAGAGTGGATTAGAAAGCATTGTGGAAATGGCATGCTTAATGCATGATATTGGCAACCCACCCTTTGGTCATTTTGGTGAGGCAGCGATTAATCATTGGTTTAGAAAAAAACTTGAATACTCAGAAAATGAAGATTTTACCCCATATAAGGCTATAAAGTTTGTTAAAAATGATTCCGTAGGTAATGAAATAAAAAGAAAAATTCGTCAGTGCCTAATGAATTTTGAAGGTAATGCCCAAGGGATTAGAATCATTCATACGCTACAAAAGCTCAATTTAACGTACGCGCAAATTGGGGCTGTTATAAAATATACTAAACCTGCTTACTTCAATAAATCTGACATCCCCAAGAATTTCGATTATCTTATGAAAAAACCTGGATTTTATCTTTCAGAAGAAAAATTTATACATTTATTAAGAGAAGAACTTCAGCTACAACCCAACCACCGCTATTTTGTGACTTATATTATGGAAGCTGCTGACGATATATCTTATTGTATAGCAGATCTTGAGGATGCGGTAGAAAAAAACATTTTCACTGTGAATGAATTATACGGCTATTTAAAAAACGAATGGGAACAAGGCATGATAATTGAAAAAGCACATTCCTCGACAGAGTCACTCTTTGAAAAAGTAGTTGAAAATACTTATCATTCCCTTAAAAATGCTAAATATAGAACGCCTGATACTGAATTTTTTATGAGGCTAAGAGTAAAAACTATTACCGAGTTAGTTAAATTAGCCTCGAATGAATTCATAAAAAATCTGGCCAATATTAGCCAGGGCTCCTTAAACAGAGCATTACTTGAAGGAAAAACTGAGGGAGCAAAATTACTGAGTACTTTTAAAAAGGTCGCATTCAAATATGTGTTCACGCAAAGTGAAGTCGAAGAGTTGGAGCTAAAAGGATATCGCGTTATTTCTGGATTACTAGACATATATAGTAGTATTTTAGATATGCCAGCACAAGATTTTTTAAAGCTTATTGAAGAGGATAATCATAATCAATATCTAATAGAAACACGCCTTGTCCATAAACTTTCGAATAAACACAGATTTGCCTACATAACTGCGATTGAATCATTAAAAAAAGAGAGCCAGAGCAACTATTTTGATGCTTATGAATTTTATTATCGGGTGAGATTAATTACTGACTATATTAGTGGAATGACAGATCTTTATGCTTTTGATGAATACCGTCATTTAACAGCCAGTTTTTAACTTATTTTAACTTTATTTTTGCAGTAAAACCTTGCAACAGCGTCATAAGCATTAGATAATAAGCAGATGATAAATTACGATTCACTATTGTATATGTAAGACTTCTTAGAAGGGTTTTTTATGTTTCTTAAGTATCACAAGATATTTAAATGTGTTATTCCTTTATTGGCACTTAGTTTAAGCTCATCTTTAATTTCTGGTTGCATTATACAAGTGCCTGCTAATCAAAAGCCTAATCAGCAGGCAAATAATGTTGTTACACCGGATATAATGGAGGCATACCATGAAATACCACAAGCACGTTCAAAAGGTGAAAGATCTATAGCTGATGATGGAGTTCCATTACCTCAGCAAATAGCACAAATAGAGGCATTTCTAAGTAACCCTAGCGCTTTTAGAGCACCAGAAGGCGAGGACTCAGAATTATCACGTCAGATCGAAACTCAAATGAAGTTAAAGCAATTGCAAAATGATCTTGATGATATGGATGATTTAAGTGATTTTGATATTTAAATAAATTAACTGCTGGACAGGATAAATAGTAACATATTTAACACGTAAAAAAGGGCTGAATAAATAAGCCCTTTTTTATTGTTTGCTATTTATTATGGCAGTCTAAGTATGCTGATAAATTATTTGTTATTGTCCTTAACTAACAAGAAATTCACAATGTCGGAAAATTGTTCGTCAAAAGGTTTACTCATATTCAAACCACCCGAGTTAACTAGGTATTTTCCATTAACGTAAAAAGTAGGCACTGAATTGACTTCAAATTGTTCAATGGCTTTGGCTTGTTTTTCTTTCCAAATTTGTACTGATGTGCTTTGTTTAGCTGATTCAAAATCTGCTTTAGAGATACCTACTTCCTCAAAAATTTTAACTATATCATTCGTGCTCTTCAGATTTCTTTTTTGATGTATACCATCAAAAATTTTCGGTCCAACTTTATCATCTACACCTAAAACAACAGCAACAGCCCAAGCTTCAGAAAGCTCTGAGCTTAATCCCCCCATAAAATCAACATGATATTTTGTCATTTTCTTATTATCAGGCAAATTATCTTGAATTTTACCAGGAATTTTATATTTAGTTTCAAAATCATAGCAATGTGGACAATAGAATGAGAAAAACTCCACAACATCAGGTGCTCTAGCAACAGAATTTTGTAACGTAATATATTCTTTATTATTTTGATACTTTAATACTAAAACGGATTCTTCAGCTGTCGCTTTAGTTTCCTCTGCAAAGACCATGGATGTTAATCCAAAGCCAATTAATGCCAAAAAAACACAAGAAAACTTTTTCATTGATAATTCTCCTAGTTATAAAATTTAATTTTATCATATTTTTACTCTAACAAATGCTATCAAAATTGTATATCTTATTCAAATTAATTTAATTTTTTACTCTCCTTAATATAACTAACACAAAAAGCCCTGTATTTCTACAGGGCTTTTTGTGTTTTAATTTTAATTATTTATCTTCTAACTTTTGATTTTATCTTTGACTTAGTTTTAAGTACTAATTTAGTTTTAAGCTAGTTAGATTTTACAACGTATTTGGTGCCTGGCGGTGACCTACTCTCACATGGGGAAACCCCACAC